>VGVX01000035.1 GCA_016873845.1 Ignavibacteria bacterium | reverse complement strand
GCATCAATTTATTTTGTTGTATCTCTCGTCTGATTTTGATCTGTCATTTTAGCCTTCAACCGGTTCATTTCTTCGGTCAAAGTTGGATCGCCAGGTGCGTAAGCTTGCAATCTGCTCAATAAGTCCAATCCTTTTTGATATTCATCGCGTGATTTTAATAGCTCGCCTTTGGATTTTTCATAATCGCCGCGCGCATCGTAAATCTCAAGAAGAATTCTGTATGGATTGTAATAACTTCCAATATCACTCGGATTAGCTTCCAAAGATTTTACTGCTTGTTCCTCAACATCTTTGCTAATTTCAATAAATCGATCCGTTCTTCCTGCTTGCTTATACAGCGAGCCGATATCCGAAAGTACTCTATAGTCTATTGGAACAAAGCTTCTTGGAATTACTTCTTCCATTTTATCAAGTACATCTACAGCTTTTGCATGATCGTTTGCGTCATAAATATGATAAACAACCAAACGCAAAAATGAATTTCTGTAATTCATCATCATTCGGCGCTGATTTTCATCAAGATAGATTTTTCCTTCTCGTAATCCTCTGAACTTAAAACCGGGCTGATAAGATGTGTTGTAGTCCGCCGGTTCGTTGAATAATGAAGCGTTCATTATGTTAACATTTATATTCTCAAACCGTCCCTTTTGCTTTGCCGGTGTTATTAGATAAGTCAATCCTTGCATTGTTGAGTAGTCGTCAAGTCCAATTCTTGAGTCGTCGGAACAGGTAACGGCAAAGTGAATTGGACGCGTCCAACCATTTTTCGCATTTGTTTCAATAATATTTCTGACGACAATGTCTTGAATTCTAATTGCTTTAATTTCACCTGATTCAATAGTATGACGCATCAAGAATGTCATTTTTCCGGTCTGCAGAACCGAAGTGTCCTTAACGCCAAACTTTTCAGCAACTTCCTTTGACACGGGAACAGAAATATTCTGCGGGTTGAATTGAATGGGCTGCAATCGGGAAATTTGTTCATCAGAAAATGAAATCGGAACTTTCTCAGCTCCATAAGGCATTTCATTCTTTGCCTGCTTAACGTACCAATCAGTATTGGCAAGACTTAGATTCACAATTCGAATATCTCTTCTTACTCCTTCAACATCTTGTAAATACCAGAGCGGGAATGTGTCATTATCTCCATTCGTAAATAGAATTGAATTCGGTTCGCAGCTTTGCAGTATGTTATACGAAAAATCCCACGGAATCCAATTGTCAGATCTATCATGATCGTCCCAATTTTGAATTGCCATATTCAACGGAACCACGACCAATGCAATTCCAACAATTCCAAAGGCAAATATTTTGGACAAATTTTCAGATTTAAGCTTTTCTTTTGCGAGCTCAATCAATCCTGAGACGGCTATTCCTATCCAAATTGCATACATAAAAAATGCACCAACATAGAAATAATCTCTCTCGCGCGGCTGCGGCTGTTGTTGATTTTGATATAACGCAGTTAATATGCCCATCAATAGAAACAGAGAAAGTATGCTTGCGGCTAATTTCCAATCTCGCCGGAAATGGTAATACAATCCGAAAAGTCCGAGCAAAAGAGGAATTCCGTAATATCTATTTGGGAATTTACTTTCATCTCCAACAAACGAATCATTCGGTTTGCCAAACCACATGCTTTTTGCATCTTGAACATCACCTTCTCTTCCAATAAAATTCCAGTAGAGATATCGATTGAACATATGATCTATTTGATACCGCCACATGAAATCCATATCACTTGAGTAGTTTGTATAAATTCCTTGTTGATGAGGCTCCTGGCTGTAACGACGTTTAAAAATAGGGAAGTCGCCATACTGCTCGCGATTAATGTAATAAACAAATTCATTAATCGTATCTGGTTCGTTTTCATTCATCGGAGGATAAGCGTTTGAACGAATAATTACCATTGTGTAAGAAGTGTAGCCCATGAAAATTAGGAATAAAGAAGTGATACCGAGAAAAGCGATTGGGTGACTGTTCTGTTTTGCCCAATAGATTCCATAAATCAAAATTGCAATAAAAGCAACAATGATAAATAATTTCATAGTGATATTATTTCCGCCCACTGCAGCGAGAAGTTTTGGAAAATATTTAATAATGCCCGGGTAAACTGCCCAAAATGCAAGGACGTTTATAATTCCCATTATTATAAAAGATTTTTGCGTTACTTCATACTTCTTGAAATATATTACAAGAATAATTGTAAGAATAGCGAGCACGCTTAGAAGATGAACTCCGCTCGATAAACCAATTATGAAAGCGATTAATAGAAGTATTCTTTCATTGCCTGTTTCGTCCGCTTTTTCATACCATAAAAGCATCAACCAAGTGATAAAAGCAACAAAGAAAGTAGATATTGCATAAACTTCTGCTTCAACAGCATTGAACCAAAAAGTATCTGTGAAAGCATACGTCATTGCTCCTACAAACGCAGCGCCATAGCATGAAATCGCTTCAAATAAATTCGAAGGTTTTGCATTTCGATAAAAATTAATAAGCTTAACAATTACAAAGTAAAGGAACATTATTGTAAATGCGCTTGAGAGTATTGATACCGTATTCATCCGTAAACCAAGATTTTCAACAAACGGCACCATCATAAAAAGTCTTCCTATGAGAAGAAACAACGGTGCGCCCGGCGGATGCGGCACCTGTAAATAATACGACGCAGCGATAAACTCACCGCAATCCCAGAATGAAACACTCGGCTGAACTGTCATAAAATAAACAATTGCTGAAATTACAAATGCAGCCGCACCTAAAATTCGATTAATCAATTTATGATTCATTTTTTCCTCGATTATAAAGTTTTGGGAGTTCAATATAATTTTTAACCCCTCTTTATTCAAGAATAAAAGAGGTTAAATTCAAAAACTTTTACTAAAAGCAGACTTTTTATGAGAATCTGTATTAATTTGGATAATTAATTAAAGTCAACGTTCAAATTGAATATCAAATAAGACTTTCATACTTTTACACAAAGTTTCAGATGAGTTTATGAAGAAATCACTTTGTTTGTTCGTCATTTCAATCGTAGCATTTAACGTTCTCTACCCGCAAGCTGTTTCCAAATATGTTATTGTACCTATAAAGATTGATGGGAACCTTACAGATTGGGACTTTGCCCAATGGTATTGGATTAAACCTCAAGATCAAAATTGGAAAGACTCGGCAAGGTTCGCCTTGTTTTGGGACGAAAACTATCTCTACACGGCTTTTGAAGTTTTCAATTCAAATCTCCAGGCAGAGCAAACTGAATGGGATGCAAGCGGACTTCATATGGATGATGGAGTAGAAATTTTAATTGACCCAAATTTAGATAGATCATTAGAATGGCAAGAAGATGATTTTGCTTACCACATAAATATTTACAATGCAATTCTTGATGATAGGGGAATGAGCGATGACGGAAAATATAACAATGATTGGAATGGTGAAATATTCGCTGTCGTTCGAACTTATGGAACTATTAATGAACCGATTGACAAAGACTGGGGTTATACTGTTGAAGCTGCGATTCCATGGAGTGAGATTGGATATTTACCATACTTTGGAAAGCAATTTGGAGCGGACTTTTGTGTGAATGACCGAGATGATATAACTGGCAAGTACAGATATTACGATTGGATGCGATTGAAAAAGTTTCACATGCCGTCTGGTTTCGGCACAGTGACATTAATTAACGAATGATATTTAAAAAATATAATTTATAGGAGAAATAGTAATGGGAATAAATTTCTTGGCAATCGTTGTAGTTACAATTTTTAACTTTGCTTTGGGCGCTATATGGTATTCGCCTGTACTTTTTGCAAAGCCATTTATGGGCGCAATTGGAAAAAGTGAAGAAGAACTGAAGAAGGGAAGTAACAACATTATGTTTGTATGTTCATTCTTCGCAGCTTTGATAACCACATACATTCTTGCTCACTTTGTAGATTTTGCACTGGCTGATACTTTCTGGACAGGAATGCAAACAGGTGTCTGGGCTTGGCTCGGTTTTGTGGCAGCAACGCACATTGCTGGAGTGCTTTTTGAAGGCCGAAATATGAAATTATATTTGATCTATATCGGTTATCAGCTTATTGCTATTTCAATCAGCGGCGGAATTTTAGCTATTTGGAAATAAAAATCTTCGTTCGCGCAAAGCCGCAAAAATCTGATATTCTTTGAATCAATTAACCTTAGCGTGTACGATTTTTTACTTTCTCGAGTGAACAAATCCTCGGTACGGTGTTGCGGATTGGATTGATATAAAAGCTTTCGAATCAATTATATCAATTATTTTAATTGCTTCATCCTGCCGTCTTCGAGTTGTTAAAATTACCAAAACAGCAACTCCACCTCTTCCCCCTTCTGCTGGGAGAATTGTTACGCCGAAATTATTTCTTCTTAATTCGTCGGCAATTTTATCTGCATAGTAAAGCGAAATAGCATACAGCTGTACAAAACCAACTCCAAATTTCTGTTCAACATAAATTCCTAGAACGTTGCCAAGCGCAAATCCGGTTGAGTATCCGAGTATGTTCCACATATTGTCAAGGTGCAGCATCACGTGCCTGATTGCGAAAATCCAGATAGTAACTTCAATGAACCCAAGAATTCCAGCCTGATATTTTCTTCCTTGAACAACCATAAGTGTTCGAATCGTACCAAGTGTAACATCTGCGATTCGCATCGACATGATCATCAACGCACCAAGAAATATTTCCAATTTTTTCTCCTTAATTTTTTACAAAGATAATAAATAAAAAAGTCGTTCTAATTTTTCATAGGAACGACTTTAAATAATTGAGAAACTACTCGTTATTATTTATTTACCGAAGTCTTATTAAAATCTCCAGAAAAATGTAAGCTTTCCTGTAATGTCGGACTTAATTCCGCTCATTTCATATTTATTGAAAGAGATGTTTGGGATGATGCTTAGATTTTTGTCAGCTTTGTAATCAACTCCAGCGAGAAAAGTAATTTCTGAATCATTCTTTACGTTTGAATCAAAATTTGCATCCCAGTAATCAACTCTACCAAAAAATGAAAAGTCGTTCGAGATGGTAGTATTTCCGAATGCAGAGACTCCGAGTGAATTTAAGTTTTTATCGCCAGGTAAAACTTTTTGAATGGAATTATAAAGTGCGCTGGCGCCAAATGAATATGCCCCTTTTTCTTGATAATAAAGCCCAAATCTTCCCATCAAGTGATTTTTATCTTTAGAGGCGTTTGCAAAATTAACGTCTAAATTTGCAAGTAAGTTTGAAGTGACTTGATGATTGATTTGAGCATATACTCGTTTATATTTATTTGACTCCGCTCCATGTGAACTGTTATTACCATACATTACCCAGTAATTTGTGGATTTTCCCTCACCAAGACTTCCTTTGATTGCAACTCCCATATCTCGTGTGGCAACTCCTCCGCGAATGTCAACTTGGATTTTTTCTACTGAACGATAACCCCAATATTTTTCTTCTGTTTCGATCGGTGGAGTTCCCTGCAAACCAATTAAAAGTGCAGCGCTCTCAAATTTATACTGTACGTAAAAGTCTTTAAGATAAGATGCGAATTTTGGAGTTCCGGCAAAATTAGCTCCGTCAGATTCTAATCTCACTCGCGAAGAGAGTTTTTCTGAGATATCAAAATCAGCGGTGAAAAATACTCTTCGAAATTGAAATCCCTGCTGATCTTTTTCTGCAATTTTTCCTGAATTTCTTTCAAAATTGTAGAAGTAATCAAAATAGGCAAGACCGGAAAGTTTAACCTGGCCGAATGACATTTGGCTCAACAAAAAGATTGAACAAAGTGTTAGAAATATTTTTTTCATAAATGGTCCCATATTTATTTAAAGTAATTTTACCTGACTGAGTGGATGATTAAATCCTTGGATTTTATTGAGTTAAATTTTTCTTTTTTAAAACTTCCATACACTTTTATCTTTGAAAAGCCAGCGGAGTTCAGTAAACCTACTAAAATATCTTTCATATGAGGATAAATTGTCGACGTGAATATTTTTGTAGATTTCAAATTGTTTTTTGGAATTGCGAGAATATTAAAACCAAGCGTTGCTTTCTCAAAGTCATAAAAGCGTACATATATTGAATCGTTATTTTCAGTAATGCTGATTAATCTTTCTTTTTCATTAATTATTCGCTCATAATTTAAAATTTGAAAAAGAAATGAACCTCCTACATTCAGCGTTTGAAAAATGTTTTTAAAAACTTTATTAATACTTTTTGACGAAATATTTGCAAGTGTATTTCCCATTGAAATGACAAAGTCCGTCCGTTCATTAAATGTTTTGAAATTCTCAAGATCTATAAATGAAAACTTGATCTTAAAATTATAACTGTTCGAATTCTTCTTTGCCGATTCCAACATTTTTGTTGAGCTGTCGAAAGCCGATACATTTAGTCCAAGACTTGCCAGTGCTATAGAATCTGCTCCGCTTCCGCATCCAAGGTCGATTGCATCTTTATAATTCTTTTGAATGAAATATGGAAAAAGAGTTTTCTTAGCGCTCACGGATGAATCAAGGTTGATCATTTCATCATAGAAATTTGAAATAGAATTATAAAATTCTGTGTTCTTCATTTTCACGCTAATTCCGCAAGCGAATTAAGTTCTTCTTGGCTTAAAATTCTTTCGGCCAATTGAAATAAAACTGAATTTTCTTTGTTGATATGATCACCAAGAAAATTAACAACGTCCAATGCGCTTGTTCTCAAAAGAGTAATTTTATCTCGGCTTATTTCATCTTCCTCCACCGAATAAACACTTTGTGCCAATCGATCCATTTTCTTCCACAAAATTCTATGCTCTGATCGCATAATTTCTATCGGCCCGCTAACGGGGAGGCGTTTCTCCATAATTGGGAAGAGATTTTTTTCTTCTGCTTCAATATGTTCGCGAATTTCTCTAGAAATAAATTCCACAGATTTTTTTATCATCCTAAAATTTTCTTCGTCAAATCCTCTTTCGACAATTCTTCGGGTTGAATCATCAAGAAATCCAAGTTGTACTAATCCATGCTCGTGTTCTGAAATTAATTTTCTGATGTATGGATTCATTGTTTCATTCTTTCTCGATTTACATTCATCTCGCTTGTTTCTTTGTTTATCTCTTCAAGATGTTCTGTTCCCGTCGGATGAGAATATGTTGACGATTCAATGTTTTTCATATGCTCTATGTAATCAGACAATTCCATTTTATTCTGCCAGTTGCCTGTCAGCATTCCTAAGCCTGTTACCGCCATGAATAAAACAACAATGGCTATTGCAACAGTTCTCGGTTTAATAGTTTTCTTTGTAATTACTGATTTGAGTTCGAGCGTATTTTTAACCGGGCAAGCATCAACACAATTTAAACAAGACGTGCATTCATCAGAAATTACCACTTTCGCTTTTGCAATATTTATGAAAGACGGGCAGACTTTGTTGCATTTATCACAATCGATGCACGTTGGAATACTTCTCTTAATTTTATAGGGACTTAAAAATGTAAAGAAGGATAAAAATGCGCCATAAGGACATAGGTACCTGCACCAGAAATTTCGAAATACTACCGAAAGTAATGCGAGTACAACAATAACAATTAGAGAGAATCTCGAAATATTTGCAAAGAAATAATACATTTTTATATCTGCAACTTGATTGTATGGACTGTCGAGAAACATTTTCAACGCAGCAATATCCATTGCAAAAAATATGACGTAGGCAAAAAATGCAAGCATCAAATATTTTAAACTTCGAAGAGGATAGTCAAGAAACTTCGGCATTTTGATCTTACGTTTAAATATCTTCTCTCCTAGATCTCCAAGACTTTCTGAAATTAGCCCAACTGGACACAGCCAACTGCAAAATGACTTTCCGAATATAAATGACACCAATATTATAGCAAGAAGAATAAATATGCCCGCGGGATGGGCCCAATGTATATCTCCGCTGGCAACTGTGTAACGAAGAGACATTAAAGAGCTTATAGGGAGATAACCATCAACTCCTGGCGGGCGATTCATGAAAAATGTTTTTCCGCCAGACTCCAAGTATGTTATGAAGAAATAAAATTCCACTCCAATCCATACGGACAATAAAGTAAATAACGACTGTACTGTTAGCCTAACTTTTTGAATCGGTTTGTTAGTATTACGAATGACTTTAACTTTTTTCATTTAACCAGATATTTTAGTCTGAATTATCATTAAAAAAATTTATAAACTTTTAATTTTTTCTACTGCTTGTTCTTTTAGATCCTCAAGTGTTTCGTTGCTAAGCATGTCATATGCTTGATTTCTCAATTTCCCCCACGTTTCGTGTACTGGGCAGGGCACATCTGATGAACAATGCGGAAATCCCAGTACGCAAGTTTTGAATGCGTCCAAGCCGTCAATCGCTTCAACAATATCGATCAACTTTATTTTCTTTGCACTTTTTGCAAGGCTGAATCCGCCAAACTTTCCCTTCTTGGAAGAAATAAGTTTGTGATCTGTGAGCGACTGCAGAATCTTAGCAACAAATTCCTTAGGAATTTTTAATTCCTTTGCAATCTTATAAACTGGCACACTTTCTTCATTAGAAAATGTCGCTAAGTATAAAGCCGCTTGTAAGCCGTACTCACAAGCTTTTGAAAAAATAACTGCCATAATCAGATAGTTTAATCTGGTTCAAAACTAATCAAAAACTTTAAAAAATTCAACTAAAATCTATACGAGAAAGACAACGCCAAACTTCGATTTGTTTGTGTTGCGTTTATATCTAACCGTTCAGAATTTTGTTTGTGGATAAATGGGACAAAATATCCAATCGCGCTTCCGACTATTGCGCCAGTAATTATATCGGTGAGGAAGTGTTTGCCTGCTTCATAACGTGAATAACCTGTTAGTGCTGCAATTAGTAACGAGCCTGCCCAAACAAATGGTTTATATTTTGAATCAGGAAAGTAATCGCTGTAAACAGTCGATAAAAAAACCGCTGATGAAAAAGCAACTGTGGTATGTCCAGAGAAAAAAGATTTCTTCGCATCGGGTGATAGTTTTTCTTTTATAGACGCATTGTTATTATAGACATATGGGCGTATTCTCTGGAGACTTCCCTTTGCAATATAGGGGAGTGCAAAAGAATACATAATCGTTTCAAGATACATTGTAGAAATAATTAAAAAATCTTTTCTGATTTTTTCTGAAGTGAATAACATTGCCGGAACTGCGGCCGAGAGAGATACTAAAATATCGCTGGCAAGAGAAAAATCTTCAGACCAATTAAACGCCGCACTTCTATCAAACCAGTTTATTTCCTCTGACTTAAATTTATTCACTTCTTCAATTGAAAGTGGTTCAATTTGACTGTCGATGATTAAGGCCCCAATAGACGATGCCGCACCTATTCCGCCAATAAATACCTCCTTGTTTAATCCAATCTTATATGGACTTTGAGCAAGTGAAATATTAATTGAGAGAAGTATTACTATAAATGATCGTGAAAAAAAATTAATCTGCATAAAAATTAATTATGTCTTATTAAAATTATATCGCCGTCCTTTACGATGTATTCTTTCCCTTCTAGCCGCCATGCGCCTTGTTCCTTTGCTTTAGCGAATGAGCCATAATTGATAAAATCGTCATAGTGGACCACTTCTGCGCGGATAAACCTGTTGTAAAAATCTGTATGAACTTCGCCAGCGGCTTCTTGTGCATTCATACCTTTTTTAATTGTCCACGAATGGCATTCTTCTTCTCCAACAGTAAAGAAGGAATGAACCCCAAGCAGGTTATAAGCCTCGTTGATCAATTTACTGAGAGCAGATTCTTTAATTCCGTATTCTTTCATGAATATAGCTGCATCTGAATCCGACAACTCCGACATTTCCATTTCAATCTGCCCATAAAAAGCAATTGCCTTTGTGTTCTTGCCAATTTTGTGCTTAACCAAAATTTCGAAATGTTTTTCAATATCTTTTCCTTGGGTTTCGTCTAAATTAATAGCTATCAACATTGGCTTATGGGTTAATAACTGGTAGGAACGAATAATTTTTTCTTCCATGTCTGTAAGATTTGCATCTCGAAGCGGTTTTTCATTTTGAAGAAATTCATAACACTTTTCTAGCACGGGTAGTTCTTTTTTCAGGTTATCATCGCTTGTTTTGATAATATTTTTTTTAACTTTATCTATGCGGTTCTCAAGTAATGCCATATCGGAAATTATGAACTCTGTCTCAAACGTATTTATATCTCGAAGTAAATCGACTGATCCGGATGGATGCGGCACCATCTCGTTTCTAAATAGCCTGACAACTTGAACCAGTGCGTCGTTTGTGCGGATCTTTGAAAGAAAATTGCTGGTAAATTGGGGGGAGCCGGAGTCTCCTTTGTGTAATCCGATAACATCAACAAATTCTATTGTTGCATTTGTTTTCTTCTTCGGATTAAATATTTGTGTTAATTTATCTAAACGAACATCGGGTACTTTTACTACGGCTTGATGCGTTTCCAATTTGGCTAAAGCTGTTTGGTCTAAATGTGTTTTCGTAATTGTCTGAAATAAAGTCGATTTTCCTGACTGTGGAAGTCCAACGATTCCTAGTTGCATAATTTTCTACGTGTTAATTGTAAAATCTGTTTTTAATAATATATACGCTAGTAAGATAATTATTTTTTCTTATCATACACAAAAATTAGAATTTATAGTTATAACCATTTTTTCTTCTTGAAATATATAAGCATTCCTCCCGAAACTAGAATGATAATTAAAATGACAAATGGATATCCGAAATACCACTTTAATTCAGGCATGTTCCAAGGACTAACCGAAGTATCGAAATTCATTCCATAAAAACCAACGATAAAACTTAGCGGTATAAATATCGTCGCAATAATTGTCAGGACTTTCATTACTTCATTCATACGATTACTCACACTTGATAGATAGACATCGATCATGTTTGAAGCCAGCTCGCGGTATGTTTCAATTATCTCAATTAATTGTATTGAATGATCATACGAATCTCTTAAGTAAATTTTAGTAGAAGCTTTGATAAACCCCCTATCGTTTCTGTACAGCTGACTTAAAACCTCTCTTTCCGGCCAGATCACCCTACGCAATACCAATAGTTTCCTTTTTATTTCATGGATTTTGTGAATCGTTTCTTTCACCGGATCTTCGAGAAGTTCATCTTCCAATTTTTCTATTTCATCTCCAATTGAATTTAGAACAGGGAACATCTCGTCGATTAACAAATCTAAAATTGTATAAAGCAGATAATCTGCTTTATGTTTTCTATGGCGAGCTGAGGGTAATTGAATCCTTTTTCTGATAGGTTCAAATGGATCTGTTCCGTTTTCGCTGACAGTTATTATTAGATTATTAAGAAAAAAAATGTCGATCTCGTTTTCCGATAAACTTCCTTCATTCGTCAACTGACGAAAACAAATAAAATTATGTTCGTCGTACACTTCGAGCTTGGGTGTTTGCCCAACGTTAAATACATCCTCCATTGCTAAAGAATGCAAATTAAAATGCTCTCCAAACTTTTTAAACTCATCTATGCTTTTAAAGCTGACAATGTTGATCCAAATTACACCATCGAGGTTTTTGTATTTAAAAACGTCTAATAGATTATTGAAGGAGAGCTCTTCGTGATTATCTTTTGTATATCTGGTAACGACAACTTTAGTTTCTGTTTTCTTTTTTTCTTTAAGATGAATTGTTCCTGGCGAAGTCCCTGGGGGATGATGCTTCTTTCTTGGAATATGGATTTTAATTCTTGGAATCTTTAAGCCAGCTAGGTGTTTTTTCATTTTTCTTCTTTTTATTAATAGTTCCACATTATTTATACTTTAGAATAAATTATACTGCAACGTCATTGATAGTCCAATCACTCGAGGTCTGTTTCCGATCCGCTGAAGCGATCCATTAATTCCGAAATAAATTTCATTTTCGAGATAAAAAAGAAACGCAGTATTAAATATGTTTGTTGCTTCGGTAGTGCCGCTGCTGGGCTTCTGAAGACCGAGCTTATAGCTCGTAACAAGATTTATTCTATTGCTAAGTTCGTAGATGAAATCAAATCCAATGTTTGAGGTGATTTGTTTTGCAAAAAGTGAATCGAGTGGAGAATATATTTCTCCTATTGTGTTGATTTGAAATTTCCAGCCAAGCGGATATGAATATCGCCCTGCTAAATTTAAATTCGGAGAGCCTATCTTTCCCTTGTCAAATCTTGTAAGGTCAAAACGGGTTCCAAAAGTAACATCCCAGCCATAATATCTGTTATTAACTCTTTCGTTGATTCCAAAAAGAACTTGACGCATTCTTAGAATTCCAATTGCGCCCAGATTATTTCCGATCAACATGTCGGATGCTTTTATTTCGTTTTCAATATCAAAAAACCAAAATGTTTCATAGGTGTCTGAATATATATCCTCATATTCAGGCTCCCGTTCAATGATGTTTGCGATCTTAACCATTGTGTTTTTTGGAAGATGTCCCTTAATGACCGACTCCTTGATCAAATGCTCTTCTATTCTTACCGCTTTAGCAAGTGCGGTCGCATCAATATATCGGCCGTAACCCGCTCCGAAAGTCAAGCTTGAAGAGATCTGTTTGTAATAATCGATGTGCCGTGCGTTTATCTCCGTGAAAGCAAATAGATCTCGTTCTTCCCAAATATATTTCCTTGCGCTTGCTTTAATGTTTATATCGTGTGAATATTTTGAAAACGCTTTTCCTCCGGAAACGTCGGCATCTAAAAACCAAGCAAATGGAAGTGACGAATAAAACTTTCGAAAAATTAAATCGGCGGTGGCGCTGTTTGTCGAAACAGAATCGCCAATCTGCCCCCAATTCCAAAATGCGCTTGTTCGTAAAATTTGTGCGCGGCTTATTGGGACTTGATAGTCTTTAACTTCAACTCTTTGTGCAAATGAGATTTCAATAATAAGAATTAAAAAAATAATGGTTAGAGTCTTTTTTTTCATAAGTATCCTAATGAGAGTTTAAGAATCACTTTTTATTGCAAGTTAGCAAAGTCGGAAGTTTGCCCAAAATAATTGTCTGCTTTTTTTGATACTTTTAACTTCCCGCAAATACAAAAGGTTGGCTATTTATTTTACTTAATACCTCTTGACATAAGCGAGTCAAATAGAAAAATAGGCAACGCTTTTACCAAGTATGTTAGAAAAGAAAGTATAAATGGGAATTGAATAACGTTACTATCTTTCTCAATTCCTTTGATGATTTTTTTCGAAGCTGTTTTTACTTCAAGTACAAACTTCATTGTGAATTCATTCGCCTTGATCATATTTGTATTAACAAAACCCGGACGTACGGTTATTATTTTAATATTCTCCTTCTTTAACTCAATCCGTGCAGATTCGAAAAATGTTGTCAGTGCTGATTTACTAGAACAATAAGCTGCCGATCCCGGAAAACCTCGAACATCTGCCAATGATGAGACTCCCACGATGGTTCCAGAATTTTGTTTTTTAAATAATGGAATAAGGTATTTAAAAAAATTAATTACTCCAAAAAAATTTGTCGCAATTATTTCTTCGGTTCGCTCTAAATCGAATTCGATTATCTTCATTCTGCAGCCGACCCCGGCATTTAGAATCGCTATATCTATCCTTCCAAAATTATCAGTCGCTTTTCCGATCGATACTTCAATGTCATTAAGATTTGTCACGTCACATTTGTGATATAGAACTTCTGTGTACTGATTTAAGTTTTCTGCGAGTTCTGCTAACTTCTCTTCGTTGCGTGCGAGCAGAAGAAGTTTTGATTTTTTCTGTGCAAGCTGAATTGCTAGAGCTTTTCCAATTCCTTCAGATGCACCGGTTATTAAAACAACTTTATCCTTAAATTTCATTTTTTAACTAAACTATTTTAATTTGTTTATGCAGAGTTCGTAATTGATTATTCTTAATAGAATTTTTCTTAGTCAAACTTAGAATTAATTCTGCTTTTTACAAATACTGAATGAAAAAATTCTTCTTTAACATTTATCTTTCTATTTGGCAGCGGCTGTCCTCTAGCACCCAAAATAAAATCACGGAAATGCTGCGGTATAATTTTAATGTAAACACTCTCTCTCCAAAGCTTCCACGCGCTGCGGTAATTGATCCTATAAACATCTGTAATCTTGATTGTCCTCTGTGTGCATCAAAAACTCAAAATTATGACAAGGGGAGAATGTCATTTGAGACATTTAAAATTGTTCTCGACAAGATTCCTTCATTGAAAGTTTTAGTTCTTTTTAATTGGGGCGAGCCATTATTGCATCCAGAAATTTTTCAAATGATTGAAGAGTCTGTCTCGAGAAGCATTTATACAATTACTCATAGTAATTTCAGCTTGAGACAGAATTTTCAATTTTTTGAAAGATTAATCGGGTCGGGACTTCATCAATTGGTAATCTCTGCAGATGGGGCTTCGCAAGAGACTTATGAACGATACCGCGTTAAAGGAAGGTTTGATTGGGTAATAGAGAATATTAAACAGACCGTCGCTGCCAAAAAAAATCTGCGAAAGCGCGATCCGAAAATCGTCTGGAAATTTTTAGTTAATAAATACAATGAGCACGAAATCGACAAAGCGGAATTAATGGCTCGCGAGCTTGGTGTTGAGATAACCTTTGATAATATGGGTCTGGCTGATGATTTGCCTGATATTTCTTTTCCTGGGACATTGGAAGAAAGAAAAAATCTTTGGCTGCCAAAAAATCAGAAATTCATTCTTGATTATTACAGGAACGAAAACAAACTTCCGATAAATGATAAACCATGCTATCAACTTTTTTCTTCAATTGTAGTTAATCCAGATGCCAAAGTTACGCCATGCTGCTGGATTACTAATAAAGATAACGTTTGGGGCGATTTAAATTCCCAATCCATACAAGAAATTTGGCATGGAGAAAATTATAAATATTCTAGAAGTTTATTCAACACGCTTGACTATAAAGGTTCGGTGGAGAAAAATATTTGTACAAAGTGTGAGATTTTTAAGCGGGTAAGATAATTAAATAAATTTATTCAAAATCATATGCAAATGGCGGAGTAATACCAAGTATCCTTGCATAAACCGTCAGTTGTCCATAATGATGTGAATGTTCCACCGGAAAAAATTCAAGTACATCGCCAACTGTAAAATCGCCATAAAAAATATTAGTGGTCTTTCTGAGAACTTCATCTGTCGAATTCATGGCAACTTCATAAATTGAATCAAAGCTTTCTTTGCAAAGCTTTAAAAGCTCAGTATTTGTTGACGCCGAACTTGATTCAAATTTATCGCTTTCTTCTTTTGTGAGTGTTCCGGTTTGTATTGCCTTTACACTTGCTCTTGCCCCGCCATAAATATGAGCGACGATTTCTTGGACTGTTCGAACTTCGTTTGACGGCTTCCAATTAAGTTTGTCATCTGGAAAAAGTGAAATAAGTTTTTGCGCAACTCCGTCTCTTAACTTGAGAGAGTTAAATATTTTCTTAATTGCTTCCGAATTCATTTACAACTTTTTGGGTAAAAATTTTCAATATCTAATTTTCAATTTGAATTATTCTCATTCTTCTTCTTCAGGGATTACTCGTGCAATGGCAGCAATCTTATCATTTTGATTTAGTCGAATCAGCCGAACTCCTTGAGTGTTTCTTCCCATCAATCGAAGATCTTTTGCGTGCTGGCGAATTATCATCCCTTTATTTGTAATTATCACAAGATCGTCATTATCTTCTAATTCTCTGATTGAAACCATCTTGCCGTTTTTATCACTTGTCTTGAGAGTTCTTACTCCCTTACCACCTCGACGAGTGATTCTATACTCATCAATTTCAGTTCTTTTTCCGAATCCTTGTTCGGTAACTACTAAAACCGATGCTTTGCGTTTCGAAACGATCATCCCAACAACACGGTCGGTTTTATTCAGTTTAACAGCTTTAACTCCTGCCGCACCGCGCCCCATATCTCTCACATCTGTTTCGCTGAATCTAATTGCCATTCCTTCATAAGTACCAATTATTAAATCATCCGTTCCCTCGCTTACTTTTGCTTCAATAAGCTTGTCTCCCTTTTTGAGATTGATCGCGATAATTCCGCCCTTCCGCGGATTGCTGAAAGCGTCAAGTTTTGTTTTTTTAATCAATCCTTTTTCCGTTGCCATAACAACATATTTTTTTGGATCAAAATCTCTAATAGAGACAAATGCCCGAATATTATCACCTTTATCTACTTTTATTAAATTTAAAATTGATCTTCCGCGGGTTGCTCTGCCCCCTTCCGGAATTTCATAAACTTTCAGCCAATGGCATCTTCCTTGATCTGTGAAAAGGAGAATATAATTGTGTGTTGAGGCAATGAACATGTGTTCGATAAAATCATCTTCGCGAGTTGCCGCTCCTGTTACGCCCTTTCCGCCTCTTGATTGTCTTCTGTAACCACTGACTGGAAATCTTTTAATATATCCATTGTGGGAGATTGTAATTACGACGTCTTCTTCGGCAATGATATCTTCAATATTGAACTCCGTGTAATCTTTGATTACTTGAGTTCTTCTTTCGTCTCCGTATCTTTCTTTAATTTGAAGAAGTTCCTCGCTGATCAATTGCATTCTTTTAACTTTGCTTGCAAGTATTGCACGAAGTTTTTCAATTAATTTAATCGTCTCTTTGTATTCATCTTCTATCTTCTTTCGTTCTAATCCGGTAAGACGCTGCAGACGCATATCAAGAATAGCTTTAGCTTGAATTTCACTAAGCTTGAACTTCTTCATTAATCCAGTCTTTGCCGTTTCAACATCCTTTGATTTTTTAATCAGTTGAACAATCGCATCAATGTGGTCGAGTGCAATCTTGTATCCTTCGAGAATATGCGCACGCCTCTCAGCTGCATCTAAATCGAATTTTGTTCTTCTAACAAGAACTTCATGACGATGGTCGATGAAATGCTGCATCGCTTCTTTAAGAGTCAGAACGGTTGGCACGCCATTAACAAGCGCAAGCATAATTACGCCGAATGTGACTTGCATATTTGTATGCTTATAAAGCTGATTCATAACGACTTCCGTCTGAGCGTCGCGTTTCAATTCGATTACAATTCGCAATCCATCTCTGTCGGATTCATCTCGAACATCAGAAATGTCATCCAGCTTTCCTTCTCGTACTAGATCTGCAATCTTTTCTATAAGAGAGGATTTATTCACTTGATACGGAAGCTCTGATACAACAATATTCTCGCGGTTGTTTTTTAATGTTTCGACATTCGCCTTTGCACGGATCGTCAGCTTGCCACGTCCGGTCGTATAAGCATCTTTTACCCCATCGTAACCATAAATAATTCCTCCAGTAGGAAAATCTGGTGCGGTTACGTATTTCATCAACTTTTCATTTTTGAGATCAGGATCTTTTATAAGGGCAATCAATCCATCAATAACCTCAGTTAGATTATGTGGAGGAATATTAGTCGCCATTCCAACCGCAATCCCGCTGCTTCCGTTCACTAAAAGATTCGGCAGGTAGGATGGCATCAAAGTCGGCTCTTGCAAGCTGTCGTCAAAATTTGGAGCGAAGTCGACTGTATTCTTTTCTAAATCACGCAGTATTTCTTCCGAAATTCTTGCAAGCCGAGCTTCGGTGTATCGCATTGCTGCAGGAGAATCGCCATCAACCGAGCCGAAGTTTCCCTGCCCAGCTACTAAAGGATAGCGAAGAGAAAAGTCCTGAACCATCCTAACCATCGTATCATAAACAGCCGAATCGCCGTGCGGGTGATACTTTCCGAGAACTTCGCCAACAATTCTTGCAGATTTTTTATACGCGCGGTTATGGGCAAGCCCGAGTTCATGCATTCCGTAAAGAACTCTGCGGTGAACAGGTTTCAATCCGTCTCTTACATCTGGAAGCGCTCTTGCAACGATTACTGACATTGCGTAATCGATATACGAGCCGCGCATTTCTTCTTCTATTGTTACAGGAACTATTTTTTCAAAAAGTGTTGCCATATATATCTCAAAAATTAAAAATCAAGTTGTAAAGATGTTTTAAAAGTGACTTGTCTTTTCTACACATCCAAATTTCTAACATACTTTGCATTCTTCTCGATGAACTTTCTTCGCGGCTCAACTTGATCGCCCATTAAAATTTCAAATATTTTCTCAGTTGCTGCTGCATTTTCAACTGTCACCTGCAAAATTGTGCGAGTCTCGGGATTCATTGTGGTTGCCCAAAGCTGTTCTGGATTCATTTCTCCCAAACCTTTGTATCGTGAAATTACAATACCACCGGGCAGCTTGGTTTCCATTTCACTCACTTCTTCAGTTATTTCTTCTACCTCAGTTGCTTTTGCTTTCCCATTTCCTTTTAGTCTTTTAATTAAATCGTCTCTCTCTTTTTCATCATATGCATAATATTCTTCTCTTCCCTTTTTAATTCTGAAAAGAGGCGGTTGTGCAATGTAGACTTTTCCAGCTTCGATTAAATCCCTCATGTGCCGGAAAAAGAATGTTAATAGCAAAGTCCTAATATGGCTTCCATCAACATCAGCATCTGTCATAAGAATAATTTTTCCATAGCGAGCTTTATCGGAATCGAAATCGTCCCCCAGCCCTGCACCGACTGCAGTAATAATGGCTTTGATCTCATCGTTTTCAAGTATTTTATGGAGTCTTGCTTTTTGAACATTCAAGATTTTTCCTTTAAGCGGTAAAATCGCCTGAAATCTTCTATCTCTTCCTTGTTTTGCACTACCCCCTGCGGAATCTCCCTCAACAATGTAAATTTCGCAATGCTCAGGATCACGAATCGAACAGTCTGCTAATTTTCCTGGAAGACTCATATCATCCAATGCATTTTTTCTCCGGACAAGATCGCGTGCCTTGCGCGCTGCTTCGCGAGACTCAGCAGCTTTTACAACTTTCTCAATTATTTTTTTCCCAACACCAGGATTGTTCTCTAGAAATTCTGCCAGTTTGTCCCCTATAAGCGTTTCAACTGCACTTTTTACTTCACTGTTGCCAAGTTTTGTTTTTGTTTGCCCTTCAAACTGCGGTTCTGCGACCTTTACGCTAATTACTGCTGTAATTCCTTCGCGAAAATCATCTCCTATTAGAGTCAATTTTCCTTCTTTGATGAGATTATTCTTATAGGCGTAGTTATTCAGGGTTCTGGTAAGTGCAGTTTTGAAGCCAACTAAATGTGTCCCGCCTTCGTGAGTATTGATATTATTTACATAAGTGAAAATATTTTCCTGGAAAGAATCGTTGTATTGAAAAGAAACTTCTATTGGAAAATCATCTCTTACTCCCTCGATGTAAACAGTTTTATGCAAAGCATTTCTTGTTTCATCAAGGTATTTTACAAATTCTATTATGCCTCCCTTGTAATGATATTCTTCCTCCTCTTTGTTTCGCTCATCTTTTATTTTGATTTTAATTTCTTTGTTGAGGTAAGCGAGCTCCATCATTCTCTCGGCGAGAATGTCGAACTTAAAGTTAATGTCTTTGAAGATTTTTTTGTCCGGGTAAAAAGTTACTTTGGTTCCTGTTTTATTTTTTGGCGCAGGTCCAATAACTTTTACTTTGGATAATGGTATTCCTATTTCATATTCTTGAAAATGCGTTTTTCCATCGCGGTAGACTTCAACTTTCATCCATTCGGATAAAGCGTTAACAACCGAAACTCCAACTCCGTGTAATCCACCTGATACTTTATATGTTTGCTTATCAAATTTTCCTCCTGCATGCAGAACTGTCATTACGACTTCAAGGGCAGAGCGTTTTTCAACTGGATGCATATCTACAGGAATGCCTCGCCCATCATCTTCCACTGTCACAGAATTATCTTTGTGAATTGTAACGAGAATGTTTTTACAAAAACCTGCCAGAGCTTCGTCTATACTGTTGTCAACGACTTCATTTACAAGATGATGCAAGCCTCTCGATGCAGTATCTCCAATATACATGGCAGGACGTTTACGAACCGCTTCTAATCCTTTTAGTACTTGAATGCTTTCCGCGCCGTATTCATCTTTCTTCATGGCTGCTGATTGTTTCTTCTCTTTATCTATCTTGCTCAACTTCTTTTCTTTTTTGATAGCTTTTTTACTTGCCATAATTATATAATTCTAATTTGTTTTACTACTTCCGTTTTGAAATGTTGATTTATTTTTTCTCTGATTTCTTCCCGCATTAAAAAAAGTTCATTCTTCCATGACGAACTTTCGACTTCCAAAACCAGAACTCCTTTTATAAACATCTTTGCGTTTGCAAACTTTGCAATGTTTGGCCCAACAATTTTTTCAAACAATAAGAGAACATCTCCTTTTTGGATGTTTTCTGTCAGCTTAAAATATTTAGCTGCATCATTCAATGCATTAGACAACGATTTCGGATCAGTTTGCATTTTCAATTTTTCCATTTTTGATTTTGAAAACAGAATCTTTTTCTGACTTCCTAAGAGCTGAAATATCTGTAAAATCTGTAAGTGTTATAAATGCTTGCCCTAAGTCTCCTAAATGTTCGCTTATTTTTTTTCCTCTATTTTTATCCAAATCTCCAAATACATCGTCGAGCAAGAAAAAAGGATTTTTGTTCAATTTATCACGCAAATAAAAATATTCTGCAAAACGTAATGCTACTTGAAACGTTTTATGCTGACCTTGAGAGCCGAAAGTTCTGAGATCTATCCCGTTTAATAAAAACTTATAATCATCTCTATGAGGACCGACAAGATTTGCTGCTCGCCGAATCTCGTTTCCATTTTCTTCATCGATAAGTCTTCTGAAATGATTTTCTATATCTGGATTAATCTCATCGGTGATTGTTCGATATTGAATGTCCGGGATTTCAATTCCTTCCATAATGAAAGCGTAAGCCGACTCGACATAAGGTTTAAATTCTGATATAAACTGTATTCTGCCTTTTATCAGTTTTGTACCAATATCGATTAATTTTTCGGTCCAGACTTTTAGCTCGTCAATAAGTTCCTGCCTGTAGCTTTCTCTTATTTGAAACAAAAGAGAAGCTCTCTGCCGAAGTATACGCTTGTATTCGAGAAAATTTTGAAAATATGATATGCTGTATTGAGAGATTATGGAATCAACAAATTTTCTTCTGTCCTGAGGCGATTCTTCAGTAACTTTAGAATCACGCGGTGACAGTAGTACTACGGGATATTTTCCAACTATATCCGATGGACTCGAAATAAGTTTTCCGTTCAAAGCATATTGTTTTTTATTCTCGTTAATATCGTATCTAACTACCATGTTGTCATCAATTAAATCTGATACGTTTGCCTTTATTTCATATAGTATTTCATCAAAGTTTATTATTTCACTCTCGCTGTTCGCGATAAAGCTCTTTGTGGTTGAGATATAGTGAATTGCTTCAAGTATCGTGGTTTTTCCCTGTCCATTTCCCCCAACGATATAATTCAATCCCTCCGAAAAATTTAGAACAGTGCTTTTATGAAGCCGAAAGTTCAACAAAGAAAGTGATTTTAAGTACATCTCACGTGTTGAGTCTCATCGGCATAATTAATACCAAAAGATTTTCGTTTTCAACTTGAGTTTTAGGTTCTAAAATACAGGCTCTTGTTGGATTGTTTAGCTTGAATATTACTCTCTCAGTATTAATATTTCTTATTGCTTCGCTAACATAAGTTGAATTGAAAGCGATCTCCATCGGCGCACCTTGATAATCGCACAGAATTTTTTCGTTTGCCTCACTTCCAAGATCTATATTTTCTGCAGATAGTGAAAGAATATCTTTTGATATTGAAAATTTCACCTGTTTCGTTTGAGAACTTGTAAATAATGAAATCCTCCGGAGAACGTTCGTTAATTCATCTCTTGAAGTCTCAAGTAAATTATCGTTTTCTAATGGAATTACACTTTCATAATTAGGATACTGGTCTTCTATTAAACGAGAGACAAATACTATACTGCCTTGTTCAAGTCTAATCTGAGAATCATTGAACGAAACCCGAACGTCGCTGTCCGATAACATTTTTGATACGACTTGCACAGCGCGACCCGGAATGATTATTTTCTTTTCAATCGTGTTTTGAAAGTCCATGTATGACAATTTTACTAATCTATGTGCATCTGTCGCAACAAATCGAAGTTCATCACTCTTCAATTCCATTAAAACACCAGTCATTGAAATACGTGCTTCTTCCTTGCTTATTGCAGAATTCGTTGTATCAAGTGCTCTTTTTAGACGATCGGTGCTTATTGAAAAGTTATAGATTTCTTGAAAAGCAGGCAGGTGTGGAAAGTCAGCCGATTCTAAATACGAAATCTTAAAAACACCAGTATCCGTAGTAATTTTAATTTTTTGATCTTTATCGGTACTGATTTTAACATCCGTATCTGTCAATGATTTTATAGTGTCGTGTAATAATTTAGCCGGCACCGCGATGCTGGTTTCCTGAGCAGAAGTAACAGGAATTGAGGTTTGAAGTGCAATTTGCATATCTGTAGCATAAACCGAGAGCATATTATCTTTGATAGATAATAAAAAATGATCGAGTATCGGCATTGGAGATCTTGCCGGTATTATCGACACTACCTGGTTTAATACTTTTTCAAATTCTTGTGTGTTTACTTTAAATTCCATTGGATATTCCTTAAAAAGACTTGAAAATTTACGAAAATATTAACTGCTTCTCAATTGAATTTATTGGTACTGGCATTCAAAAACATTAAATAAACAACGAATTGAGTTTATTTTTCCTCTATATAATAATTAAGTTATTTCTTTAAACTAAGTATAATAATAAGCATGTTGATTTGTTGAAATACTCCATTAGTACCAAATTTATTAGAGATTCATAACGATATTTTTCAACAACCGAATGTATGTAATTTTTACTTATCAACGCGAGCAAATTCTTGGCTTCGATTTATACATTTGTTAACTCTTAATAAACATAATTCCACAAAAAATGATCAAATGTTATCCACAAGGAATTTTCTAATATTATGATCGAGCCCGGAACAAATTAGCTGCTTATTTCTATTTTTCGCTGAATCGAATTAATTATAGAAATAAATTTATCCTCGGTCAGCATTTCTTCCACAGACTGAATTGAATGAATTACTGTGGAATGATCTCTTCCACCAAAATGCAGGCCGATTGTTTTTAAGGAAGCATTGGTAAACTTTTTGCAGAAATACATCGCTATCTGACGTGCTTGAACAAACTCCTGCTTTTTTGTTTTAGACCTAAGCATATCTTCTGGAATTTCGAAATACTGGCTGACAATTTTTTGTATTTGTTCAACTGTTATGGAAAACTTTCTATCAGTTGCTATGGATTTGACAACTTCTTTTGCCAGCTCAAGAGTAATTTCTTTTCCTTCCAGAGAAGCAAGTGCAAGAATTTTCACCAAACATCCTTCCAATTCGCGGATATTATTTGTGATATTCGAAGAAATATATTCAATTATTTCAGAATTAATTTCTAATCCGAAAGATTCACATTTTTTCAGGAGGATTGCAATTCTTGTTTCTAAATCCGGCGGCTGAATATCAACAGATAAACCCCAGTGAAAACGTGAAATTAATCTCTCATCAAGACCCGACAAACTTTTCGGTGGTTTATCGCTCGAGAGAATGATTTGTTTTCCAAGCTGATGCAAGCTGTTAAAAATATGGAAGAACGTATCAGTAGTAGCTTCTTTAAGAGCGAAGAATTGAATATCATCGATGATCAACACATCAACTTTACGATAGAAAGAAGAAAACTCGTTTGTACTATTCTTTTTGATAGAATCAACATATTCCATCGTGAATTTTTCCGCAGTTGTGTATAGAACTCTTTTTGCTTTATTGTTTTTTAAAACTGCATTTCCAACTGCTTGAATAAGATGTGTTTTTCCTAATCCAACGCCGCCATAAATAAAAAGTGGATTAAATGAAGTTCCGCCAGGCGAATTGGCTACTGCATAAGCCGCTGCACGAGCAAGTTGATTTCCTTCTCCCTTAATAAAATTATCAAAAGAAAATTTTTCGTTCAAATGCGTTTCAAAAATAGCCGCGTCAACATCAATTGATTTTTCTTGAGTAGATAATTGATTAAAAGTTTTTACTTTTAACTCATGGCCGATGATTTTCTCGGGTTCATTTTTAATTTTATCATCAATTATGTACACTAGTTTAGCTTTATCTCCAATAGAATGAAGTAAAGCTTTTTTAATCAACGTGTTATAATGAACCTCAATATATTCCCAAGAAAAGTCGTTTGGAATTTTTACCGTTAAGGTATCATTTGAAAAGTCAGTTGGAATGATTGGCTCAAACCAGGTCTTGAATGACAATCCGCCAATATGATCTTTAATTATTTGGATACAATTTTTCCAAACTTTCTGAGCCTCATCAGTGTTTGATTTTGAGATTTCCTCGGTAAAATTTAAGACAGCATTTTTCGTTTTATTCACAATTGGGGGCAAAAATTTCTCTAAAAAGTTAAACAGTTTTATTTAATAATTTACTTGAAATACAATCATATTCCACAAGAAATCCACACAACGTGTATTTCTATAACTTATTGTAAAAGAAAGAGTTATGATAACATACGGCGGTTTAATTTACAATAGTTTATGTGGAATTCGTGGATAGAAAAACCACAATTTTTTGTGAAACATTTTCACAAAAAAAGTTTTCCACAATTTATTCACACAAAATGAAAGAACTTTTTTTACAAAAAGATATTAATAAAGTAGTCAATTCAAAGCAAGAAGTTTTTTTGATTTATGAAAAAATATTTTAAAGAATTATTACCATAGGAAAAATTATTTCTTAATAACTTTCAAAGTAAAAATCACTTCTTCAGGAGAAAGAATTCCCGAAAAAAATCTTTCATACATTACAGGTTCAATATTAATAAGAATATTGAGCCATTTTAGAATAGAAAAATTAGAAACATTAAATTGTTTCTTTAGAATTTCGAACTGAGCATCAACTTTGTAATTAGTTCTGTGCTTTAATTTCCACTTTTCATAGAATTTTAATTTTTTATTCTCGATATACTCATAATTATCGAAAGTTCTAATGCCAAAGGGAATTTTGTGATCAGGATCGCCAAAATATTTAGTGTTAAGGAAGAAAGGAGCAAACACTTTAACAATTCCATTGGGTTTTGATATTCGATAGATCTCGTTTACCGTTTTATGAAAGCTTTCCACGTGCTCAAGAACGTGAGAACAATAAATTTCATCGAAGGAATTATCATCAAAAGGATATGGAAATGAATTTAAATCGTGAATTACATTCCCTCCGTAATCAACAATATCGATATTGATGTAGCCCTCTTTTAAATCATACCCGCAGCCGAGATTTAATTTTTTCATTGAGCGAATATAAAAATAAAAGCTAAGATTTAGAAGAATTAGAAATTAACTTTTACAACCACTAGAGAAATATCATCAGTTTGTTCATGCTCACCTCTGAAATCACTCAGACTGTTGATTATTTTTCTTAAAATTTCAGTTGCCGAGTTCTTTTGATAAATCTCAACGGTTTCAGAAAGATTAGAAAATCCATACATATCATGATTCGAATTCATCGCTTCAGAAACCCCGTCGGAATAAAAGACAAACACGTCATTTTTTTTGAGAGTTAAAACTTTCTCTTCAAGGGATTTTTGGAAAACGTCTCCCTGTTCCAATCCAAGCCCAATTCCGGAAGTCTCAATATAATTTGTGAATCCGTTTGAAGAATACAATAGGTTCGGATGGCCGGCCCTGCAGTAAGTTAACATTTTTTTCTCTGTGTCAAATAAACCGAGCGAGAGGGTAACAAACCAATTTCTATCCATTGTGTTATAGAGTTTTCTGTTTGCTTCGACCAAAATATCTTTCGGAGATTTATCTGCACTGCAATATAACTGGATCATGCTTTGAAGCTTGGTCATAATTAAAGATGCCGGTAAACCCTTTCCAGAGACATCTCCAACGAGTACGAAAATTTTTGACGGAGAGATTTGTATCAAATCATAATAGTCGCCACCGACCTGAAAAGCAGGAATCATTTCACCGCAAATATCAAGTCCTTGCATTGATGGAATACATCGAGGCAGCAATCCTTGTTGAATTTTTCTGGCGTTTTCGAGGTCTCGTTCAAGTGCAAGTCTGTGAACTTCTTTCTTATAAAGTTTTGCGTTTTCAATTGAAACGGCCGCCTGTGAAGCCACCGCACATAATATCTCAATATCTTTTCCTGCGAATTTTGATCCAGATGGTTTAAGCCCTAATAAAATAAAACCGATAATCTTTGATTTAATCATCATTGGAACAATAGAATGAATCTCTTCTTCAATCAACAGGGAAGAATCATTCTCAAATACATCCTTAAAATCTTCTTGTTCTATTATACAGTTGTTTGAAATCGTACGTTTTTTCCATAAAAAATCGTTAAAAAAGCTTTCATTAATAACTGGGCTAACGCTCTGATTATGAAGCCCAAAATTCCTTTTTAAAATAAACTCATTTTGGTCATTCTTCAGTAACAGTCCGAATTTTTTAATTTTTAAGGAATCTTCAAAGGTATCGGTAATTGAATCGAGAATATTTTCCAAACCGACCAATCCAGGTAGATCGGTAGAAAATTTTACTAATACTTTTTGGTAAGCGAATTGCTCTGGATAGAATTTCCGAGTAAGCAGGTCTTGGAAATTGTCTTTCGTTGACTGAAAGATTACCGCAAAAGTTATAAAAATTAATCCAGCGATGATTCCCTGATACTCTGTACCGATTGCCTCACTGATAGACAAACCAATTAAATAAATAACTAAAAAGTAAACAGCTGCAACGATGATAGTTGCGACACCGTAAATAATAGCATTTTTGATAACAATGCTAACATCCATTAACTGATATTTAAAGATACTGACACCGAAAGCGATAGGAATTATAGCAACTAAAATAATCGGGGCGAATAACTCAGGTGAATTAAAAAATGAGTCAGCGATAGCGTTAGCGATTGTTGATGTATAAATCACACTTGTCAATCCAATTGCATAAGCAATTACTATTAAAAATAGAGGGCGGCGAGCGTCTTTTGTTTTTAAATTTTTGAATTTTATAAGAAGGGAAACAAATCCAACAATTAATGCAACCAGAAATAGGATATTTAAGATCCCAAAATATCGCGAGTAAAAAGCAACATTCCCCGTAGTAAACACAAGGTATATGATCATAAGAGACGCAGCATAGGCAATCAACGGTGCTAAATACAGTATTCGCACAACCCATTTTTTTTCGATGAATTTGAAAGGTTTTGGAAATACAAAAAAGAAATGTACTAAAACAGTTGGTAGATAAACTTGTGCAAATAGTGGGATTAATAGGAAATAAGAATAAACATTATACTCTATTCTGCTTCCAAGCGGGATTAAAACAGCGGACATATAAATTGTATAAACGGCACCGATTCTGTAAAATAATTTTTGCACTAAGCCATCTGGTTTTGCCATGATCACAATGAATCCAAAAACCAACCAGATAAACGCCAGCAAACCAAAACCAAGATTTGGATATTGAATTAACTTTTTGACTAAGACCTTTGTTTTGAAAATTTTACCGTTTCGCTCAACAACATATTCAGCATATTTGCCAGCATCAACCTTGTTTAATGTGTTTTGAGCAATTGTAGCAGATTTTGTACTCACGCCGTTGATCGCTATGAGCCGATCTCCGTTTCTTATTCCTGCATTCCATGTAACACCATCAACTTTTACAACATCAAAATGCAAAGCTGTACTATCTTTATTTATTCTGGTTGGCAGCCAAATGCATTCATCATTTGACATCTGATTAACTATTAAAATGTGATAAATGTTTACTGCACCAAGGATAACGAGAAAAGTCGAAAGGGCAATCAGCAGCTTTTGTCTATTTAAAAGGTAAAATGTTTTAAAGGAATTCATTTTTTATCTCGATTTGTATACGAAAAAGAGACATATTAGTTTAATTTTTCAGCATTCTATTTAATAAAGATAGAAAATTTAGAAGTAAATTATAACATAAAGCTAATATTCGGATAATTAATTAAATTAACGCGTAAGAAAAAACAGGATAAAACTGATGGAAACCGGAAGCATTAACCTAAGTATCGATAATAACATTGCGAAGATCACATTTTCTCATCCAAAGGGTAATTCACTTCCATCAGTTTTGTTAAAAGACTTGACGAATAAATTTCATGAACTTGGAAACAACAAAAATGTTAAGATAATAATTCTAGCGAGTGACGGAAACGGTGCGTTTTGTGCAGGCGCTTCATTCGACGAGCTTCAATCCATCAAAGATTTTGTTACCGGAAAAGAATTTTTCATGGGATTCGCTAGATTGATAATTGCGATGACGAACTGTCCAAAGTTTATAATCGCACGAATTCATGGAAAGGCCGTAGGAGGGGGGGTTGGTTTAATCTCGGCCGCCGATTATGCAATTGCTTCAAGTAATGTCTCGATCCGGTTAAGCGAATTTGCACTTGGAATCGGGCCATTTGTTGTTGCCCCTGCAATAGAAAGAAAAATAGGATTAAATGCGCTTGCAAGCATGACAATAGATACAGAGTGGAGAGATTCAAATTGGGGATTGAG
>VGVX01000034.1 GCA_016873845.1 Ignavibacteria bacterium | reverse complement strand
CATCTGATAAGTATGTTAGATGTCTGTGAGTTGTTGAGAAATGTGAAAAGAGTATATGCAAAGAAAAAGCAATCTCGACTGATGCCAAGTTTGTTCCCAGGTTTAACTTGAGGGGGTCTAATTTCAATAATGCACGATTTTGTTTGAATATTTTAATTTTTCGAATCTTTTTGATCGAAATTAAATTTTAGTCGGTTGATAGTGAAAGTTTTTATTAAAATTTTTTGTGTATAAATTAACTCCGGGCATTTTTAGAAGTTATCAACATAAATCGAGCAATAGCACATACAAAAGGGTTTTAAGAAGTTTTTTAATCTGTAAATCATCTCTACTTCTGTTAATATTTTTTCAAGTAGAGAATTCTTTATCTCAAAGCTGGACTTATGTTGGGTTGGGAAATGAACCAATAAGTTCGATAGTGATTGATCCAAGGAATGCAAACGTGATGTATGCTGGCAGTAGTTCCGATTTTAGCAGTGGATATTTGGGAAAAATTTATAAAACTACAGATGGTGGAGTAACATGGAATACTGTAAAATCGAATGTCTCTGTAAGTCAAATTGTGATGCACCCGGACAGTTCTAACATTCTCTATGCAGCTTTATCCGGAAGTATATTTTTAAGTGAAGGAATTGTTAAAACTACTGACAGTGGAAGTACATGGGTTAGAGCAGATTCCGGAATTCGAATCAATTGGGAAACAGGTGTCAGTGCATTGGCTATTGATCCTTAGAATCCAAATATATTATATGCTGGAACATCCGGAGCATATGGCGGAACGTTTTATAAATCAAACAATGCAGGAATGCAATGGAAAGATGTTTCACCTGATACAATTCATCCTATCGATCTTGGAGTTATTTCAATTGCAATTGATCCAGATTCGGCCAACGTGGTATTTATAGGTACAGGTATATCCGGATATGTACTTGTTTCGCGAGATACTGATAACAAAAACTGCTGGGAGATTACAAATTTAAAAGAATTAGGTTGGCATATTAACTCTTTATCTATAAATCCTATAAACACCAATTATTTATTTGCAGCAGTCCCATTTTATGGTGTTTACAGAACAACCAATAAAGGGGGAACTTGGGAACTAAAAAATAATGGTTTTCAATATGATCAACCAGTTAAGGTACTACATAACAACAAGAAATCATATGAAATATATTCGATCTCTGATAGTATACCAAAACGTGTTTATAGAAGCACAAATTCAGGGGATAGTTGGATTAAGTTAGGATATCTCGAAGCCCGATATTATTCCACTTTAGCTATTACACCCGATGGTAGAATTCTCTATAATGGAGATCCAGGGATACACAAATTTGATTTAACCACGTCGGTATTAGACGAAAAAGTAAAAGCTATTGAGCCACCCATTTCATATTTCAATAATTATCCCAATCCATTTAACAATGAAACTATTATTGTATGGGAGGCAACTAAAAGCGGTTACATAAATTTAAAAATATTTGACATTCTTGGTAAGCAAGTAAGGAATTTAATTGATAAAAAATATTCTTACCCTGGAAAACAAAATTTTTTTTGGGATGGTAAAGACAATAATAAAAAAGCATTACATAGTGGTGTTTACATTGGCGAAATTAATTTAAATGATTCACGTAAATTCATAAAAATTATTTTAACAAAATGAAAGTAGAGGTTTAAAATGAAACAATTATTATTAGTAATTCTATTAAACTTTATATTTTTATCCCTAAGCTATGCGCAGAATAATAATAGCTTCAAAATAAAGAAAGGCTTTTGGAACGGTCATGAGATTGAATACATTGATGGTCAAATTGCAATTAAATTGAAAGAGAACATATATAAAAACGCCCTTCACAATTTATGTTCAAATCTCAATTTGACCATAAAATCCGATGTTGATATTATTCATTGGGCTTTGGTAGAATGTCCAAACGGACTAAATATTTTTAACTTCATTAATCGTATAAAAACAAATCCCATTATCGAAGCGGTAGAGCCAAATGTCGTTTTTAGATCTAGAACTTTACCAAATGACCCCTTATTTTCCTATCAATGGCCATTATATAATTACCAGCAGCCGCCAACGTATGGCGCACCAGATGCAGATATTGATGCCACCGAAGCTTGGTCAATATCAACCGGTAATTCTAATCTCAAAATTGCTGTACTTGATAGCGGAATTCCTTTGGATAGCATTACACTCACTTTATCACACACTGATTTGGATGCATCAAATAAATTTTTTATTGGACCTGATTTTTGGGGAGATGGTGAATCAGTCCGTGATCGCAATGGACATGGAACACATGTCCTGACTTCTAACGTTTTTTTGAAAAGGTAAAAAGTGTGGTTATTATTCATTGTTTTATAATAATTTAATTTTTACACAAATTACTTTTACCGCGCTAAATGTTAAAACTCAAGAAAATTTTCCCAATCTCTTCAATCCCGTAACTCGCATAGTATATGAAGTAAAAGAAGAAGGTTTTGTAAGCTTAAAAGTATTTGATGCTCTTGGCAGAGAAATTAAAACTTTAGTTGAAGAATCTAAATTTCCAGGTAAGTATGCTGTTCATTTTAATGCTTTTGATTTATCAAGTGGAATTTATTTTTACAAGCTGAATGTTAGCAACAATGGTATTATCCATTTCAATGATATGAAGAAAATGATTCTACTTCGATAGTAGACCTAACCTTGAGGAGTTATGATTCATAAGCTGAGGCTTATCGGTGGTCTAGAATTAAAGAGAATAAAATATAACATTGGATTTTGTTATTTGGAATTTGGAATTTTTACTTTTCCAGCATTTCCAAACTATGCTTCACCTTTTCAAGCGAAGTTGAGAAATTATGCTGTTTCTCTTTTTCTTTTTCGATTACTTCTTTTGGTGCTTTTGAAGTAAAGCTTTCATTCGAGAGTTTTTTGCTCACTCCATCCAAGAGCTTTTGAAGACGTTCTGATTCTTTTTTCAATCTTTCACGCTCGACTTCTATATCGATCAATCCTTCGAGCGGAACGAAAACTTCAACTCCCTTCATCACTGCCGATGATGAATGTTTTGGTCTTGTGACATCTTTTCCAACCGAGATGTTTTCAACTCTCGCAAGTTTCTGAAGATAAAGTGAATAGTTTTTAACAATTTCTTCGAACTTTTTATTTTCAGTTCTGATTACAACATCACAAGATTTCGATGGAGGAACATCCATTTCTCCGCGAATATTTCGAACTGAGATAATAATGTTTTGCAAAAATCCCATTTCGCCTTCGACAAATGGCTTAATTAGTGATTGATCAGCGATTGGAAATGCTGAAGCCATTATGCTTTCGCCTTCTTTCCTATCGGCGAGTGCCTGCCAAATTTCTTCAGTAATGTAGGGCATTATTGGATGAAGAAGCTTCAGAATGTTTTCGTAAACAGAAATTGCACGCGTTAATATTGCAGATTTTATTTCGTCGTTTGTCTCGGAGTTGATTCGATTTTTTATAAACTCTATGTACCAATCGCAGTAATCGCTCCAAATGAAATTATAAATCTGTTTCGAAGCATCATTGATCTTGAACTGTGAAAGTGAATCGTTCAAAGTTTGAATGGTTGAATTCAATCTGCTTAAAATCCATTTATCCGCAAGATCGAGGTGTGAATTTAGCAGCTTCTCATCGAGAGAAATATTTTCTTTGTTCATTAGAAGAAATCTGCCTGCATTCCATATCTTATTCGCAAAGTTTCTTCCTATTTCACATTTATCGACAGAGAAGAGAACATCTTGTCCAAGCGGAGCTAAATAAATTACTGTAAAACGAAGAGCGTCGGCACCATATTGTTCAATCACTTCAAGCGGGTCGGGAGAATTTCCGAGCGACTTGCTCATTTTTCTTCCTTTATCATCGCGAATTATGCTTGTGAAGTAAACGTCTTTGAACGGAATTTCATTCATGAATTCGTGACCTGCAATTATCATTCGTGCAACCCAGAAAAATATTATATCTGGCGCGGTTACCAAAGTATCAGTTGGATAAAAATATTTTCTCTCTTCTTCTGTTCTGAAAACTCCGTGTGCCCAAAGCCAGCTCGATGCCCATGTATCGAGAACATCTTCATCTTGCCGTAAATTTTTTGAACCGCAATGTGGACATTTTTCAGGCGGATCAACAGAGACGATTGGCTGTTTACATTCTAAATGACAAGCTTCATCTCCAATACAATACCAAACGGGAATTCTATGCCCCCACCAAAGTTGACGCGAAATACACCAATCGCGAATATTGTTCATCCAATTCAGGTAGACTTTTATCCAACGGTCGGGATAGAATTTTACTTCCCCTTCCACCACAGATTTAATCGCTGGTTTAACAAGCTCATCCATCTTCATAAACCACTGCTCGGAAAGATATGGTTCGATTGGAACTTTTCCTCTCTCGGAATAACCTATATTTGTTTTATAATCTTCTATTTTGACAAGGAAGCCCTCTTCTTCTAATCGTCTAACAACTTTTTTTCGTGCTTCGAATCTATCAAGACCAACAAATTCACTAGGTGCGCTTGAGTTTAAAGTTGCATCGGGATTAAGAATATTCACGACTTGCAAGTTATGACGCTTGCTCATTTCAAAATCGTTCGGATCGTGTGCCGGAGTGACTTTCACACAGCCGGTTCCAAATTCTTTATCAACGTATTCATCAGCGAATATTGGAATTTCACGTCCAACAAGCGGTAGAATAACTTTTTTATCGATAAGATTTTTATATCTTTCATCTGTTGGATTGACCGCAACTCCAGTATCGCCTAGCATTGTTTCGGGTCGAGTCGTTGCAACGATTACAAACTCTCCGCTATCTTTTATAGGATATTTAAAATACCAGAGCTTGCCGTTCACTTCTTGGTAGATCACTTCTTCATCTGAAATTGCGGATTGAGACTGCGGGTCCCAATTCACCATTCTCAAACCGCGGTAGATAAAACCTTTGTTATAAAGATAAACGAAAGATTCTACTACTAATCTATAATAATCATCATCCATTGTGAATCGCAGCCGTTCCCAATCGCATGCAACTCCGAGCTTACGAAGCTGCTTCAGGATCATTTCACCGTAAAGCTCTTTCCATTCCTGGCAGTGTTCTAAAAATTTGTCTCTTCCGATTGTCTTTTTGTCAATTCCTTTTTCTTTAAGTGATTGAGTTACCTTTGATTCGGTTGCAATAGAAGCGTGGTCTGTCCCCGGAACCCAGCAAGCGTTGAAGCCCTGCATCTTTTTCCACCGGATGAAAATATCTTGAAGCGTGTTGTTCAAGATGTGTCCCATGGTCAAGCTGCCTGTGATATTCGGCGGCGGGATTACAATTGTGTAGGATTTTTTCGAATTGTCTATCTCGGCATGGAATAAATTATTTTTTTCCCAATATGAATACCATTTATCCTCAACTTCATTTGGCGAATATACTTTTGATAGTTCTGTTTTCATTTAACTAATAAATACAAATGTGAATTCATCTTTCTTTGTTCTAAAATCAAGAGAAATTTGCGTGCAATATAGAAAAGTATGATATCCTATACAATTTTGAGATGATCTGAGCGTAATAATAGATTTCAAGATTTTCGACAATGCCTTCGCACCTATCAAGTTAAAAATTCCAAATCAATCCTTGACATTTATGTTTTCAATTTCAATATTTGACCCGTTATCACAAAATAATGTTACGTAAACTTGAAATTTAGCCCATTTTTAGGAGGGTTCATGAAAACACAAAAGTTTTATCATGCAGGCTTGCTCATATTCTTTATGTCAACAATTATTCTCACCTCTTGTGCTGGCAGGAAAGCTGTATTTCTCGAAGAAAAGGCACAGCCAAAAACACCAGAAGTTAAAGTAGAAGGAGAAGCCAGTGCAAGGTCTATCGCCGATGCATTATGGGAAGAAAGAGGAACACCAGAGAAGGCAAGAGAAATGTTAGCTGCATATATCAATGCAGCTGCAGCCGAGCCAACCAATGCAGCATTAGCGGCGCGTCTTTCGAGAGCTTATTATTTAGTGGCAAACTATGTTGAGACCGATCAAGAAAAAAAGGATGAATTGTTCACTAAGGGTCTTGAAGTTGGAGAAAGAACGCTCGGATTATTTCCCGATTTCAGAAAAATTTATCAAGAAACAAATGATGAAAAGAAAGCTTTGCAAGGTGTCGGCATTGATGGAATAGAAGTTATTTATTGGACCGGTGCAAATCTTGGCAAGTGGGCTGCCGAAAAAAATCTCCTGATTAGATTAGGCAATAAATCCAAAATCGAAGCTTACAATCAAAGAGTCTTTGATCTCGATAGAAACTTTTTCTATGGAGCAGCGGATAGATTTTTTGGTGCGCTGCCTACAAAAGTTCCGGGCGGCGATTTGAATCTTTCCAAATTTCATTTTGAAAAATCGATCGAGCTTGCACCGAATTACTTTGGTACGAGAACTTTGTATGCAGAGTATTATGCAACTAAAGCACAAGACCGGGAGACATTCATTAAGCAGCTTCAGTATGTAATAAGTACACCATATGATGTCATCCCTGAGATTACACCTGAGAATAAATACGAACAAGAATATGCAAAAAAACTTTTGGAGCGAGTTGATGAATTTTTCAAGTAAGATTACTTTTTCATTCTTTATAATTTTTTTAATTTCGATGACTTTTTATGGAAGCAAACCGCTAATTCAAGAAGTATATGAAGTACGATTAGCTACAATTGCACCCGAAGGAACGCCTTGGTCTGATCAATTAAGTGCGATGAAAAAGAGAATCGAGAAAGAAAGTAAAGGAAGAGTAAAATTTGTTACTTATACCAGCGGGCAGCTTGGCGGCGAGATCGAGACCTTGCGCTCCCTGCAACGCGGAAGAATTCAAGCATGGGGAGGTAGTGTCGGTGCGGTTACATCTCTTGTTCCGGAACTTCAACTGCTTGAATTGCCTTACTTATTTTTGAATGAAAAAGAAGTCGATTATATTCTCGACGAAGTTGTTTTCAAATCATATTCAGATATTCTTGCAAGCAAAGGATTCATTCTCCACAGCTGGAATGAAAATGGATGGAGACATTTTGCTTCAAAAAATAAACCAGTCCTCTCACCAAGTGATTTAAAAGGATTGAAAATAAGGTCGCAGGAAAGCCCAATTCATATCGAGATGTGGAAGGCATTCGGCGCATCACCAGTTCCCATATCTATTCCAGAAGTAATGAGTGCACTTCAAACAGGGCTTGTTGATGGATTTGATAATTCGACGTTATTTACCTCTGCGACCGGCTGGTACCAAGGAGTTAATTATTTTGTAATTTCCGGTCACATGTATCAGCCAGGAATAATTATTTACAATAAAAAATATTTTGATTCACTGCCAAAGGATATTCAAGACATTCTTCTTGGCGATCAAAAACAGGAAGCTAAGATTGGAAGAACAGGTGTTCGCGAAATTGAACCCGAAATCATTAAAATTCTTGAGAAAGACGGTGTGAAGGTTCAAAAGATGTCTGAGGCACAAAGGGAACAATTTGCAAAATTAGCCAGGCCGGTTCATCCAAAATTCAGAAATGTTGTTGGTGCATCTCTTTACGACAGAGTACAAAATGCATTAACCGAATTCAGAAAAAAACCCAGCAGTAAATGATCAAAATCCTTGAAGCGATTGATAATTATTTCTCTAAATTTGAAAAGGTGTTTTTAGTCATTGCGATAAGTGTAATGACGCTTGTTGTTTTTCTCGATTTCACCTTAAGAGAATTTTTCGATAGTGGTTTTATCTGGGCAAAAGAGCTTGCTGCATTTTTAATGATATGGGTGGGATTTGTCGGTGCATCTTATGCAACTAAAGAGAACAAGCACTTAGTCGTTGGCATACCTGAAAAAATATTTCCCAAAAAAGTCCTGCCCTATGTTTCACTTTTTGTCAATGCCGTTGTATTGGCGGTTACATTATTTATAGCATACCTTGGATTCATTTATGTTGCTGAAACCAAAGAATTCGCCGAGAGATCGCTAGTACTAAATATTCCATTGTGGATTGTTCAAGTTATCATTCCAATTTCGCTTGTAATTATTGCTGTACGGTTTAGTTGGATCACAATTCAAATTTTTCAGGGAAGAATATCTTCAATCGGTGCAGGCGGTAAAGAAGAATTATCGAAGAAGGGTTTGGATAAATAATGGAATATTTGATAGTCCTCGTTGCCTTGATTTGTATTGCTATTGGGACTCCATTATTTATTGTTCTCTCAATCATTACGATAGGATCAATTTACTTTCTCGGCGACGGCATGCTTACCGAAATGATTGCTGATATGTTCAATGCAGTCAATAAAGATGTTCTGCTTGCGATTCCGTTTTTCTTAGTTGCCGGCCAAATCATGACCCACGGAAGTATTGCAAAAAGATTGATCGATTTTGCCAAAGCAACCGTTGGTTGGATGCGTGGCGGTCTTGCGGTTACTGCAATTTTTGCATGCCTTTTCTTTGCAGCAATTTCCGGTTCGTCCCCCGTTACAGTTATTGCGATTGGGACGATGATGTTTCCTGCTCTCATTAAAGAAAATTATAAAGAAAATTTTTCATTGGGATTGATAACTTCTGCAGGCTCGCTTGGAATTTTGATTCCACCGAGTATTCCAATGATAATCTATGCAATTGTTGTTTCCACACCGACACATATTATCTCTGTTGCAGATCTTTTTATTGCTGGCGTTCTCCCTGGTTTATTGATCGGCTTACTATTAATGGTGTACTCTGTAATCACTCAAAAACGAAATGTTGATGAAATTAAAATCGACTTTTCGTTTAAGCAATTTGTTAATTCGTTTAAGAATGGAATATTGGCGCTGATGCTTCCAATAATTATTCTTGGTGGAATTTACAGCGGATTTTTTACCCCAACCGAAGCAGCCGCGGCTGCAGTTGTTTATGCTTTTGTTGTTGAAGTATTTATTCACAGAGATTTGAAGATTAAAGATATCCCTGAAATTTTTATTCAAAGTACTTCGATGATGGGGACATTGTTTTTAATAATCGTAGTAGCTATAAGCTTTAATCAGTTTTTAGCTCTCGAGAGAGTGCCATATCAGGCAGCAGTTTGGATGAGTGAATTTGTTAGCTCGCCATTAATGTTTCTTATCGTAGTAAATATCTTTTTGCTAATACTTGGCTGCTTTATGGATATAATGTCAGCTATATTAATAGTCGGACCACTTCTAGGCCCAATGGCAGTTGAATTCGGAATTGATCCCGTTCACTTCGCAATTATTTTCATCGTAAATATGGAAATTGGATATCTTACTCCGCCAATGGGTTTGAATCTTTTTGTAGCATCGAGCATTTTCGAAAAGAAAATTGGACAGGTTATAAAATCAACTATTCCGTTCACCCTAATATTGCTGTTCGCTCTGATTTTAATCTCGTACATTCCATCCATCAGCATGTACTTGGTTGAAATGTTCAGATAAGAACTATTTATCGTGACTTGATTTCTTCCAGCAGTTTTTTTGTTTCAATTCTGTAGACTTCATCATCTTCATCGAGATTTGGCAGGTTTGCGACTGAATATAAATGTTCTTTTGCTTTTTGCCATTCATCAAGTTCAATATAATTTTTTGCTGCATCCACTCGAAACATTATAAAATTTGGACGAAGCTTAATTGCGGTTTCATAATGGGTTGTTGCGTCATCACGATCTCCCCAACCGAGTGTTAATGGAAGTCTGATGAGATAGGGCTTCTCGCAAACTTCAGCATGCGCACGAGCCAAAACATAATGTGCAACACTTTGATGATTATTCCCGCCGTTGTTAAGTCGAATCGCTTTTTCAAGATCGTCTTTAACAGAATTGACCAAACTTATTGCTTTAAATACTCCTTTGAAAAGTGCAATCCTTCCATTCGCAATTGCTCGATGAAGGTATCCGATCATGCTTCCGGGATTTATGTTGATTGATTTATTAGCAAAGTCCAAAGATTTTTCATATTGTTTAAGTTGTTGATCTTTTTCTGCATCAGTTTTATCGGGAAGATGTTCGCCATAATCAACATAGGCACGCGACATTCGCCACAGTACTTCAAAGTTGTTTGGTTCAAGTTTATATGCTTGCTCCATAACTTTTAACTGATTTACATTATCAAACTTAATCTCAATTAACTCGTCCGCTTGCTTTAATAATTCAGAAACGGATTGAGAATGTGCTTTTGCAACCATGAGTAAAAAAAAGAATAAGCAAATTACTTTGTGCTTCATTATAAATCCCTCGAAAAAATTAATGTAAGTTATTCTTCGGCTTTAATTTCAAATTCAACGATTTTGTAACCTCTTATTGTTTCGCGCATAGCGAAAAGACTGCCTATGCCGACAGCTAACATTCCTAATATAAAAGTAGCAACCATAAAAAACATTGTCATCTTGTAATCGAATAACACATCGATGCCAATCAACAAAGAAGTTAATATAAACAAAAAAATTGCAGTCGAATAAGACATAACGCAATTACGGACTAGCTGCAACCTTTCTTTTAGCTGAGCCAGCTGACGAATAATGCTTTCAAGTCTTACCGATTCAAGATAGTCAAGCTCTTTGCCATCGCGAAGTTTTAAAGTGCAGCGCCGTCTTTCATCGTTCAACAGACGAATTCGATTAACAATAATAGAATACTTATTGTTAATTCCAAGCAATAACAGACCGCACGCTGAGATCATTACCGCGGGTGCAAGCATGAACTGGATTATTTTTAAATAGATTTCCATAAAATAATTAAGGCTAAGGCTGAGACTTAGACCAAGATATTATGATTTCTAATTCTCTCAGCCTTCGCCTTAGTCTCCGCCTTTAACACGAATATGCAATTCTTTCAATTGTTCTTCACTCGCTGCTGATGGCGAGCCGTCCATCAGCGAAAGCCCGCTCGACGTTTTCGGAAATGCAATTACATCACGTATCGAATTTTCACCGGCAAACAACATGACCATTCTATCAAATCCAAATGCAATACCTCCATGAGGCGGAGCTCCATATTTGAATGCATTCATCAAGAATCCAAATTTTTCTTCGGCTTCTTCTTTTGCAATTCCAAGTGCTTTGAACATTTTTGCTTGAAGCTCTTGTGAAAATATTCTAATGCTTCCACCGGCGATTTCATTGCCATTCATCACAAGGTCATAAGCTTTTGCGTGAACTTTCTGCGGCTCAGTTTCCATCAGTTCAATATCTAAGTCTTTAGGCGACGTAAATGGATGATGCATAGCAACCAATCTCTTATCTTCTTCGCTGTACTCGAAAAGCGGAAAGTCGGTAACCCAAAGTAATTTTGGATCGCCATTATTTTTTAGGAGTTCCATTCTTCTTGCCATTTCGATTCGAAGATTTCCCATCACGGTTAAAACTTTTTTCCATTCCCCGGAAATTAACAGGAGAAGATCGCCAGGATTTGCATTCAGTGCCCTCGTGATACTTTGTTTCTCCTCATCGGTTAAGAATTTCATTGTTGGCGACTCGAGTCCATTTTCTGTTACTCGAATCCAAATTAATCCGCGGGCTCCCAGCTTTTTGACGTAATCAGTTAACACATCAAGTTGATTGCGTGTGTAACTTCCGCATCCAACAGCATTTAATCCCGAGACGATCCCATCTTTGCTTATCGTATCACTAAAGACTTTAAATCCGCTGGACTTTAGCAATTCGTTCAGGTTAACCATTTTTAATTCGAAGCGAAGGTCTGGTTTATCGCTTCCGTAAGTTTCCATTGCATCTCTATAGCTTAGCCGGAGCAAAGGTACCTGGAGTTTATAGTTAAAAGTCTGAAGAAAAAGTTCTTTCATCAAAACTTCCATCATCTCGAAAACATTTTCTTCATCAACAAAAGACATTTCAACATCGATCTGTGTGAATTCATATTGTCTGTCTGCACGTAAATCTTCGTCACGAAAACATTTTACAATTTGAAAGTATCGGTCAAATCCTGAAACCATCAAAAGCTGTTTATAAGTCTGCGGCGACTGCGGCAAAGCATAGAAATGTCCCTTGTGAAGTCTGCTTGGAACAAGAAAATCTCTTGCACCTTCGGGAGTGGATTTCATTAAGAAGGGAGTTTCAATCTCAATAAAATTGTTCTTATCGAAATAGTTCCTAACAATCTGATACATCTTGTGTCTTAAGAGAAGATTTTTTTGCATTGGTTTGCGGCGTAAATCCAAGTAACGATACTTCAGCCGAAGATCTTCGTTTGCGTCGATTTCATCTTGAATTTGAAACGGAGGAGTAATCGCTTTGTTTAAAATTGTGATTTCATCAATCATCACATCGATCAATCCTGTTTCAAGCTCAGGATTTTCTGTACCTTCCGGGCGTTTGCGGACTGTACCTGTAACCGAAAGCACCCATTCTGAGCGAAGATCTTTTGCATTGTTGTGTGCGGTTTCGTTGTAATGCGGTTCGAAGACAATCTGCGTAATGCCATAACGGTCTCGCAAATCAATGAATATCACTCCTCCAAGATCGCGGCGAACATCCACCCAGCCAGTCAGAGTTACATTTTCACCGATGTTCTTTTCCCTTAATTCACCGCAAGTATGCGTTCTCTTTTTATAAGTCATTTTATTCCTTGTAGTCTCAATACATCTAAATTGGGTTTTAAGCTAAAAAAAAGGAAGGGCTTAAGCAAGAAGGAGGGTTGAGTTAAGATTCCACCTCCATGTGCAGAAAGATTCCATCCCGAAAAGTCGGGATGGAATCTTAGATCGAAGTATTATTTATAAATGATATTATTACTTTATCAATATCATCTTTTTTACAGATTGAAAACTTTGCTTTCCGCCAGTCGAACGAGCTTCAATTGAATAAAAATAAATACCTGCGGGGAGATTATCACCATTCCATTTTAATTTGTAATTGCCTGCAGATTGAATTCTATTAACTTTCTCATCCACAATTTTTCCAATCGAATTTACTATTTTAATTTTTACAAAACTTTCTGCAGGAATACTGTAACGAATTGTAGTGCTCGGATTAAATGGGTTCGGAAAATTTTGCGACACAGAAAATGTAGTAGGCACTCCGCCCTCATTCTCAACACTTGTTGAAAGTGTTGTAAAAGAAAATGAAGTTGAATAATTGCTTGTTCCGCCTGCATTCATTGCATTTACTTTCCAGAAATATGTAGTGTTGTTGAGCAATCCGCTGATATTATAAAAAGTATCAAAAATGCTTGCTTGATCAACAACCAAAGGAGAAAAAGTTGGACTTGCTGAGACTTGAAGTCTGAACGTCACTGCATTTTCAGGTCGATACCATGTCAATGTTGGATTAATAGATAATCCAGTCGCACCATTCAACGGCGAGATTAAAGTTGGAGCGGATGGTGCGGCAACTATCGTAGTAAAATTCCAGGTTGCTGAATAAGCACTTGTTCCACTTGTATTACTTGCATTTACATGCCAGTAATATTTTTTCCCGGCCAAGAGTGAGCTTATTTGTATTGATGTACCAAGAAAAATAGTGTCTTTATAGACGATAGTCGAAAATAGACTATCAGTTGCAACTTGTATTACATAAAACGAAGCTCCAGATGATGCACTCCATGACATTGTAAGAGTTGTTGGTTGATTTATTGAGCCATTTGCAGGAGAAAGTAAAGTCGGGACTGCTGGAGTTCCTACGGCAGTAGTAAAATTCCAAATGGATGAATATGAACTCGTTCCTCCGGCATTTTTTGCATTCACACGCCAATAATAAGTTGTCCCCGCCGAGAGAGAACTTATTTGCTGCGATGTTCCTGATATGGTGGAGTCATTAAAAATTATATTTGAAAATCCATTATCGGTTGCAACTTGCAATCTATAAGTCGAAGCTCCGGATGATGCATTCCACGATAATGTTAACGTAGTCGACTGGCCTGTTGCTCCATTTGTTGGGGAGAGCAAGGTTGGACTTGAGGGAGCCGAAGGATTGACAGTTAGCACTCCCGAAACGTTTGTTGTTCCATCCCAATAATGACCGCCTGTGGCACTATATCCACCGTATTTGTATTCGCCGCTTTGATATTGAAATCTGCTTGCATAGTAATATGTTCCGGCAGTTAGTGAAGAGCCGATGTCTGCCATGTACTCATCATTGTTTGTTTGTGGACCAGAGGAATTATAAGAAGCAGAAATCCAATTAGTCCATGTATTTGGATTTGTGTTTGTTGTATTGTAACCGATCCAGGCAGAAACACCAGCGCCCTGTCCCGTGCCAGGCGTTACACCATCAATCCAAATTTGTGCATAAACAGAATAATCACCGCCTTGTGTTATCGTCCCGCTTTGAGGCCACTGAAGGTTGCACCATCCGATTTCAGCGGCCGTAGTAAAATTCCAAATTGTAGAGTAAGCACTCGTGCCTGCTGAATTTTTTGCATTCACTCTCCAGAAATATTTTGTATTTGCATTTAAAGTTGGAAGCTGCTTTGAAGTAGTCGCAATGGTTGAATCATTAAAGATAATACTCGAAAAAAGACTGTCGGTCGCAACTTGAAGTCTGTAGCTTGTTGCGCCGGAAGATGCATCCCAACTTAAAGTCGGAGTTTTGGATTGATTCGTTGAACCATTCGCGGGTGATAGCAGTGTTGGAGCAGATGGTACTGAAGCACCAGTCAGATTATAAGTAATAGTCATCTTTAATTTATTAAGAACACCTGGATTTGTGACGGTGTAATTTCCAGTTCCGCTCATTGCTACATCAATGATAGTTCCATTTATTAGATCTTGCAGTCTTCCGGTAACTCCAGTTGGGAAAGTCCAGTTGAATGTTATTGTTGTGCCTGTACCAACTTGATATTTCAATTCATGAATTCTTTGTCCTTTGGTAGTGTCGTAACCAAAGCGGTAATCTTTTATCAAACCTTGTCCCATCGTTGAGATGCCGATGTCATCTCCAATGAACCGTGCATCAAAAACACCGGTTGGCGGCGGTGGCGGCTGCTCAGTTTCTCCGAGAGAGACATCAATTCCGTCTGTTGCTGTTGGGTGTAAGCCAAACCTAAGTTCTTTTGACGCTACTCCATCAGTTATGCTTAATGGAACATCCACGGCAGGTGTTGTTTGTGCCGCAGCAGTTCCAGTGAGGATAAGAAAAAAAATTAAGTGTAGAAAAAATTTGTTCATCTGTAAAATCCTATAATAAGTCTATAAAAAAGCGTACAAAGTTAATAAGAACACAATTGATTAAATAATACAATTTTTCAGGTACAGTTTTTTTGTACAAGTCGAATTGTTTTGCATTTTTATAAAATTATCCTTACTATTTTCCCAATAAAGGCTGTTCCACAATGGATGTAGGAGAAGTTATGATGTGATACTCGGGAAAAATTAATCAATCGCATCCTATTAACGAGAAAGGAGAAGAAGATGTGTTTAGTGCTGAAGTTGAAAAAACAATTTCAGATTTTAATCTCTCAGGGAAAATTCCCTGCCGCTTTCGGCGGGGTAATTAATTCTGCAGAACGTTCGTTAATTGCTAAAGTTGCTGATTGAGGTGTCCCTCTCATTGAGGTTAATATGAGTATCCATTTTGTTCTTTTTCTGACGAGACATATCTATTTCGGTTTTGTGGCGGGATAAAACATGTGTAAAACTGAATTTTTTTGGAGAGATTCAAATATTATAAAATTTTCTGCTTAAACAGCCCAGCTGATCGTAATTTCTTTTCAGCATAACCTTAGTTATATTTAACCAAATTTATTAAGTACTAATGAACGAAAATTTAAATAAAAAGCTTGTGTACGACCCGCTTCATGAGCTAATGGAATATTATTCTAAGGCTAAGACTGAGACTAAGGCTAAGAGTAAGAAAAAAGCCATTTCTATCGAGGATAAATTAAAGCAAAGGATCATTGATGGTGACAAGATCGGACTTCAATCAGATTTAGATGACGCGTTAAAAAAATATTCTGCATTAGAGATTATAAATGAAATATTACTTGATGGAATGAAAGACGTCGGTGAATTATTCGGAGCAGGGCAAATGCAGCTTCCATTCGTACTGCAAAGTGCAGAAGTGATGAAAAACGCAGTTTCATATCTTGAGCAATTTATGGAAAAAACCGAAGGGGATTCAAAAGGAAAAATTGTTCTTGCAACAGTTAAGGGAGATGTTCATGATATTGGAAAAAATCTTGTAGATATTATTCTAACAAACAACGGCTACACGGTTTTCAACCTTGGGATAAAGTGTTCTGTCGAGACAATGATAGACGAGTTCAACAAGCGAAATGCCAATGCAATTGGGATGAGCGGACTCCTTGTGAAATCTACTTTAATCATGAAGGAAAATCTCGAAGTTATGAACGAACAGAATTTGACTATTCCAGTTGTTCTTGGAGGGGCGGCATTAACTCGGCGATTTGTCGAAAATAATCTTTCAAAAATTTATAATGGGCATGTTCACTATGCTGCAGACGCTTTCGACGGTTTACGATTTATGAAAAAAGTGAAAGCGGGAGAGTTCTCATCAAATATCAATCAAACAGAAATTTCTTCACAAGATGTGGAAGAACAACAAGATTCACTTGTGGGAAGCGATGCTAAAATATCTTTGTATGAAAAAACAAATACTAATCGTCAAAGCAACATCACTCGATTGGATTCACTTCCTAAACCTCCGTTTTGGGGAACCAAGCTGGCATTAGATATTCAGCTTGATGAAATTTTTCCATATATAAATGAAACGGCATTATTCAGAGGACAATGGCAATACAAGAAAAAAAACAAAACGGATGAAGAGTATGACTTAGTTCTAAAAGAAAAAGTGCTGCCGGTTTTTGAAAATCTTAAAAATGAAATCAAAACAAAGAAACTGTTGAATCCGGAAGTTGTTTATGGATATTTTCCAGCACAATCTGATGGGAATGATTTGATAATTTTTGTGCCTCAGACTTACAGCGAGAATCAAATTACAAATATTTGGGATTTGAACGGTGAATTAAAAGTTAATGAAGTAAAAGAATACCTGCGATTTACTTTTCCACGCCAGAATAAAGCACCGCATTATTGTATTTCGGATTTTATTGCACCTCTCGGTTCAGACAAATTTGATGTAGCAGCATTTCAAGTTGTAACAGTTGGAAAAACCGCATCCGAATATTCGCATCAGCTTTTTAACGATGATCATTATACTGATTATCTGTACTTCCATGGAATGTCAGTCGAAACAGCAGAAGCCCTTGCTGAATACTGGCATAAAAAAGTAAGAGAAGAGCTTAATATTGCAGATAAAGATTCTCGTGATATAAAAAAATTATTTCAGCAGGGGTATCAAGGGGCTCGATTTTCGTTTGGATATCCTGCTTGTCCAAATTTGGAGGATCAAAATAAAATTTTCAAACTTCTTAATCCTTCAAGAATCGATGTATCATTGACAGAAGAATACCAGATGATTCCAGAACAGAGCACGTCGGCAATAATTATTCATCACCCGGAGGCAAGATATTTCTTGATCTAAGATGAACAACACAGATTTAATCTATGAAGTCGATATCCGCGAGTTGTTCAATCGCTTCAAATCAAACATCAACTCAATTAAAACACTGAATGACATTCCCGATAACTTTTTCATTGAATTGAAAAAAATCGGAGTAAAATACATTTGGCTGATTGGAATGTACGAACAAAGTCTGACTGGTAAAAAACTTGCATTCCAACTGCAAGAACTTCATGGAAGATATTCAGAATGCCTATCAGACTGGACCGAAAAAGATATTGCTTCATCTCCTTATGCAATAAAAAAATACGAAATTGCAAAGGGATTCGGCGGGAAAAAGGTATTTAATACATTTAGAAAAAAGCTGAGAGATAAATTTGATATTGGAATTATTCTCGACTTTGTCCCAAATCACGTTGCTCTTGACAATCCAATTGTAGGTAAAAATCCAGGATATTTTGTGAAAGTAAATGAGCCTATCCCACCGGAGCGCGTTGAAAATTATTTTAAACATACGGGCATCAAAGGAGAAATTTTTCTCGCACACGGGAAAGATCCATTTTTCCCTGCATGGAAAGACACATTGCAGTTAGATTATCGTTCAAAATCAGTTCATAAATACATGATTAAAGAGCTGTTAAAGATCTCAGAGTTATGCGATGGTGTAAGATGCGATATGTCGATGTTATTATTGAGCGAAGTGTTTAATGTGAATTGGAAGGATTATCCTCTTCCGGGAGATATCGTCCCAAGCGGAAAAGAATTTTGGTATGATGCAATTTTATCGGTGAGAAAAGTAAATCCCGATTTTCTTTTCATCGCGGAAGTTTACTGGGATAAAGAAAAAACAATGCTCGATCTCGGATTCGATTATGTTTACGATAAAAAACTTTACGATTGTTTAACGCAATACAATTGTCCGAGGTTACGGGAATACATTCAACATACATTTACGTTTGAAAAGGGAAGATTGGTTTTTCTCGAAAATCACGACGAACAAAGAGTGACTTCGATACTGACTCGGGATAAGCATTATGCTTGTGCCGTTCTGAGCTATACGCTTCCATCTGTAAAATTACTGCATGAAGGACAGATGGAAGGGAGAAAAATTCCTCATGCGATTCAATTAACTAGAATTCAGCCCGAAAAGATTGATGTTGAAATCCATCAATTTTACAAAAAACTATTTGAGCTAGCTCAGAATTCAGCGATAAGGGATGGATACTTTAAAGCATTAATCCCACTTGCAGCTTGGGAAAGAAGTCCCTCATATCAAAACTTCATAATTTATTTGTACGAAAATGATAAACTTGAAAAAGATTTAGTAGTTGTAAACTTTTCTGGCTATCAATCGCAATGCCGTGTGAAAATTGAGAGCTTCGATTTAATCGGCAACGAATTTTTAATCGAAGATAGAATGAGTGATCAGAAATATCAACGCAGCGGCGATGAAATGTTTTATGAAGGATTATTCCTCGAGCTGATGCCTTATCAATCGCAAATATTTCAGTTTAAAAAAATATAATTTATGGCGCTGTCAAAAGCAAAAATAAAATTCCTTGCAAGTCTAAAACAAAAAAAGTTCAGAGAAATAGAAAATCGATTTCTGATTGAAGGGGAAAAAATTTTATCAGAATGCATACATTCCGACTGGGAAATAATAGAAGTTTTCTTATCAAATGAAGTTGTTAAGAAGAATAGTCAATTCGTTGAATTGATTAAGGGCAAGAAAATTCCCATTACGATTATTCCAGCGAAAGAGTTTGAAAAATTCTCCAGCGATAAAACTCCATCTCAAATTGCTGCTCTTGTTGAGCGAAAACAATTTTTAGAAGATGAAGTATTTAATTTATCGAGTAAGAAATTTCTCATTCTGCAAAATATTTCGGATCCGGGAAATTTTGGAACAATTATCCGCTCAGCAGATTGGTTCGGAATTAATGGAATAATATGTGATGAGTCAACGGTTGAACTGACCAATCCAAAAGTTGTTAAAGGTTCGATGGGCTCAATTTTCCATTTGCTGATTTTACATAATGTTCACCTTCTTTCATTTTGTGAGAAGCTAAAATCATCCGGAATGAAAATAATTTCAACTTCAACAACGGGAAAAGATTTATCTCAATTCGATTTCTCTGAAAATTGTGCAGTAATTTTTGGGAATGAATCAGTGGGAATAAGTGAGCAAATAAATAAAATCGCAGACGAGACTATCGCAATTCCGAAATTTGGGAAGGCGGAATCACTGAACGTATCTATAGCGGCATCAATCATATTATATGAGTGGACAAGGAAATTCTCTTAAAAGAAATCTTGAATGAAATTGCAGATTAAATTCTGCTCATAGTAGAGCAGAAAAAAACCTTAAAAGTACAGCTCGTTTGACGGACTGCCGATTATTTTTACCTCATCTTCAAAAGTTCCGCCGCACAGCGAACATTTTTCAACATAGAGTACATTGGGTGTCTCATTTGCGAGCAGGGGAATGAAATCTAAAATAACTTTACAAGCCAGGCATTGAACAACATGTTCTTTTTCTTTTTTACTGCGGCATCTTTCACATAACATTGAATCGGAATTTTCGATTTGGCTTGCTCGGATGAAATGAAACAATTTGCAGTTTTCGTTTATACACTGCATGAAGTGGAGCTTATCTGTAAAATCCAAAACTTAAGGGCACCTATTTTTTTGGTTACAAATATATCATTAATTGCGGGAAATCAAATGTAAAAATTGGTAAAGGAAAAATTTTTGGAGTTATGAGAATATTTGTGCCTGATCCAATACTAAGGATCAAAAAGGCAGGAATTAAAATTCCTACCTTTCTTTCAAATATTCAAGAATTGAGTTAAAATCTGTTTCATTAAGCTTCGATCTTGCTGTCATATCATTCATGATTTTTTCCCACTGCAACTGGGAATATTTATCGCGATCATAAATCTTATGACAGCCGCCGCATTTTGAGAAATACAGATTTTGTCCTTCCGGAAACTTTGTATCATGCTTAAATGCTGGATTCGAGCATCCAATGAGAAACAGAAAAAAGACAAATCCGGACATCAATTTCATTATAATTCAACACCTAAAATAGTTCTAACTTCATATTTCTCGTGTTCTTTCAGATCTAAATTCTGTCCTGTTGATGGACTGCCGGCAATTTGATGCAAGAAGTTAAATGTTAAATAAAAACTTTCAGTTTGGAAATTTATTGTCGGGCCAACGAATGTCGCTTCGTTCTTGCTCTTTTCGTATATGTTTTCAAAGTTCCTGTGATTTCTGAATTCTACGCCTAAACCAAACGAAGGCGTAACTTCATAAAGCAATCCACTAGTAAGTTCGAATTTAGATTCGGTTTTATTGTCCGCTACATATCTCTCAATTTCGGAGACTACGTTAGCTACAGCAATGAAATTGTCAAATCGTTTTGAAAGTAAGAGTTTCGGTTCGTAAACAATTTTATCGCCTCCATATGCAAATTCAAAGTAAAGAGCCGGGTCTATGAATATTTCATTCGGATTCGTTAATCTGTATCTGAATTCGAGTGAGGTGGTACTTAGACTAAATCCTTTTGATGGATAACTATTGTCTTTTGATCGGACTTCGTTGAAATTGAAATAGAGAGATGCAGTAAATCTATCGGTTACACCATATTCGAACTCTGCTCTTGGTTGCCATCGATAATAAAATCCAGCATCTTTGCCGATTCTGCCTGTATTCCAAATCTCTAATTCAAAAGCACCTTTCGGAAGAGTGTACGAAGTATAAGATCGTCCAAAATATCTTCTATCTGCAAAAGAGTTAATATTTATTGCAAAAAGAAGTACGGTAACTAGAAGAAGAAAACGTTTCATTTAAATCCTTATTGATTCTTATCATTATTTAGACCAAATCTAAATAAGAGCCATTTAAAATCCAAATGATTTTTTTTATGAATTGATTATTGAGTTGTATCGTTTTTTTTGAAGTTAAAAGAAGATAAATTATAATTCAAAAACGCAACTATGCAAAATTAGGAGTAAGAAATTATGGGTACATTCGATAAAAAAGTCGATGCATACATCGGAAAATCCAATGAGTTTGCCAAACCGATACTGAACAAATTGCGAACACTGGTACACAAAGCCTGTCCAGATGTTGAGGAAAAAATTAAATGGAGTTTCCCTCACTTTGATTATAAAGGGATGATGTGCAGTATGGCTTCATTCAAAAGCCATTGTGCATTTACATTTTGGAAAGCAAGTCTAATGAAAGATAAATACAAGGTTTTTTCAAATGTAAAAGAATCGGCAATGGGACATCTTGGAAGAATTACATCACTGAAAGATCTTCCATCGGATAATGTAATGACTGAATACATAAAAGAAGCAATGAAGCTAAATGACGAAGGGATTACTCAACCAAAAATCAGTTCAAGCAGGTCAAAGAAAGAACTGATTGTTCCGGATTATTTTATTAGGGCGATTTCAAAGAATAAAAAAGCTTTAAAAGTTTTCGATACGTTCAGCTACAGTCACAAAAAAGAGTACGTCGAATGGGTAACGGAAGCAAAAACGGAAGAAACACGAAACAAGCGCCTCGCTACGACGGTCGAATGGCTCGCCGAAGGAAAAGGACGCAATTGGAAATATGAAAAGAAATAAAGATGAATTATCGCTGAAGATTAAGGATACTGTATGTGTTTACTTTAAATCCGAGTGAATCAGTTTAATCCGTGAAATCTGCGCTCTATTTTTTTTGAAGATGGGCAGACATTAAATACAATTCACTCAATATTCTATGCCTGAGGCGACTTGACTTTCCGCTTCGATTTTTTCCGAATATCGTTGCTTATATTTACTCTCAAAGTAATCGATGACTCTGTTTTGCAGTGCGTCTTGATATCTAACTTTTTCAGGGTGATTAATTTGCTGCAATTTTTTATGAAGCCGCTGTGCTTGGAGTATAAATATCTCAATCTTCGACTGAATTATTTGCGGAAATAAATTCCCATCAGTTTCGATGGCCAGGAATGGGAGATTTTCAAGTTCCGCTGAATATTTTTTCAATGTTTTTTTCTCTGCGAGCTCCTTGCCAGAAAGAGTCATTTCAGAATTTAGAATTGACTCTGCAACTCGAGACGGCATGCAGCTGAATGGACCAAGAGCAACAACACCGGCCGTGTGATCCATAATTTCGCTTAATGCTAATCCGATAGTAAGAATTGCTTCGCCATGCAATTGAGGATTAATCAAGTGTTTTGCCTTGTTCACGAGTTTTTCAATATCAATTAATTCATACTCAATCAAGCCTGTCTTAACAAAACATTTTTTAATTCTCTTTTCAATCTTCTTTTGAAAATGATCTTTTAAATAGACTCTCGCTTTCTGTTTAAGACTTAAAGATTCTTTCAGCAAATCTTTTTTCATCAAATAGCTTGAATAGAATACGTACTCACCGATTGGTGCAACTTTTACCAAAACATTACTCTCAAGCAATCGATTTATCAATTCTTGGCGAGAAAATTCATCATTCCGAACAAAAATTTCTCCTGTCAAGACAACCTTAACAGCATCATTATACGAAATCCTCTTTTCAATCCCTGAAATTACTTCTGCTGCTGATTCCATTTGAGAAAAAACATTTTCCAATGAATCGTGTTCAAGTGAATAAATGACTTTTTCCCATTCTTTATTCAGAGTTTCAACAGCCGAAGTTTTGTCTTCAGCTAAAACCTGAAGGGCGAGATTCATATTTTGAAAAACATCGCCTAGTGTAATTGCTGCCCAACCGCGTTTGATGAAATCATCATCAAGTCCATCATAAGAATTCTCATCACTTAAAGTGTAAACACCGACATTCCTTAATTCCTTTTTTCTAATCAATTCCTTTAAAAAGTTTTGATATTGGCCTAATCTGCAGGGCCCAGCAGATTCAGCCATGAAAAAAAGAATCTTCTCCTCTTCACTTGCCCGATTATTACATGCATTTAAAAGCGAACCGGAGCAAAGTATAAGCGGCAAACATTCTTTACATGAAGTATTTCCTCTTCCAAGCGAGAGAGTTGTATAATCGTAAACAGGCAAAGCTTTTGAATTCACCCCAATATTTCTGAATGCGGCAGCAAACGCAGAAGTCGAATATTCTCCCATACTTGGAATAAACATTGTTATAGAAGGATCTTTGATGGAAAGTTCTTTCGAATCCGAATCGACTATCGTATAAGTATCTTTAATATTCAGCTGTTTGAATTTTGTTTTGCTCTCTTCGATAAATCCAAGCTTCGAAAGTTCTCGGTAACGAGTGATGATGTCGAGCGCCGCTTCAATTCTTGTATTGATTCCCGCATCCGCTGAGTGACTATCGAGTTCAAGCGTGAGCGAGGGTTTATTCCCCATCACATTTCTAAAATATGTAATTAAAAAGGAATCAGGTCCGCAGCTGAAATTTGTAATGTACGAGGCAAATAACTGTGGATGTGCTTTTACGAATCTGCACGAACGCATTATTTGACTGCCTGCTCCCCAGTACATGTGAGTAAAGCTTTCATAGTCTTCACTTGGGAGAAAATCGTGCGGAATGATAGTTATATTTCTGGATGCAAATTTTTGAGGGATACCGAGATTCGCTTCCTTCGCAAACGAATTGTATGAGCGTCCAAATAGCACAACAGCGAAATCATCAGGATTTTCTTGCAATTTAGAAAGAACGTTTCTACCGATCTGCTTGAATTCCTTGAACATTTGTTTCAACTCTCCAACGGCAAAATCGAAAGCTGAAGAAGCTTCAAATCTATCTGTTCCAAGGTGTTTAGCGAGTTTTAAGAATTCATCCTTTACCGATTCATAACCGTTCGAAAAGTTTAAAATTGGTGTGAGAATTTCAGTTCCATTCAATTGATTTTTGAAGGTTGTCCGCAGATAATAATTTTCTGATTGGACAAAGACACAAGTCTTGTTGTAATAATTCGACTTAGGATCGAAGACTTCCTGTATGTGAGGCAGAAAAATATAGTCTGGATTTTTACCAATTAAATCTTGAAAGAACCCATGTGCAAGTTCAACAGGGAAACAAAACGCCGCCTGCTGCTTTTCTATCCCCTCTTTCCGCGGCTCATCTCCCAGAATTATTTGAAAACCGAGCTGAGTAAAGAAATTATAAAACAGAGGATAATAAGTATTCGTCAAAAAAGATTTTGAGATACCGATTAACTTTGCATCTCTCGAAAGTTCTTTCGGATGAATGTATTTTTCGAAAACAAGTTTTTGCCTCAAGCTTACAAGATTCTTTTCGATAACATTCTTAGCCGAGACATTTTTTCTATCGTAATATTTATTACATGCACCGCCGAACGGAAATTTCTTTCCATTTATTGAAATAATTGAAATGCTGCACTTTCTATCGCACTTTTCAGCACCGCCAGCACAAATGAAATCCGTGCCGTATTCAACTTTTCTTTCAATCAAATCCGCAAGAGAAAATTTTTTTTGCTCAACTAAATTTAGCTCGAGTCTTTTCTTTATCTCAAGAGCGGCACCAAATGCCCCCATCAATCCAGGTTCAGGTGGAACGATTATTTCCTTTCCGGTCAGTGCAGCCATTGCAACCGGAACGGCTTTGTTGTAGCAAACTCCTCCCTGCATAAAAATCTTTTTGCCGGTTGGGCGATTCCCTTTTACTCGGTTCGCATAGTTCAAACATATCGAATAGACTAAACCTGCAATAATATTTTCTTTCGACAATCCTTCGTGCAGTGCGTTCTTTATGTCGCTGCTTATAAATGCCGAACACTGATCGTTAAAGTTCGGCGGTTGATCTGCTTTAAGAGCAAGCTCTCCGATTGAAGTGTAATCAATGTTCAACGACTCCTTTGCCGCTTCCTCAAGAAAAGAACCTGTGCCGGCAGAACACGCTTCGTTCATCGCGTAATCAGAAGGTACGCCCGCGGTTATGTAAGTGTACTTTGCATCTTGCCCGCCGATCTCAAAAATTGTATCGACTTCTTTGTCGAAATAAATTGTCGCATTTGCATGTGCGATAATTTCATTTACGATCCCGTCAGTTTGCGCGTGAAGACCAGATATGTATCTGCCGGAACCCGTGGCACCAAGTCCAATAATTTTTATTGAAACATTTAGTTGCAATAGAAGACTTTCGTAGCATTCGACAGATGCTTTTATCGGATCGCCGTTTGTTCTCAAATATTCAGATGCAATTATTGCGTTATCTGAGACTTTCATCAAGACAGCTTTGGTAGTGGTCGAGCCGACGTCAAGACCTAAAATGCATTCTTCACCTTCCGAAGCTTTTGAAAAATTAAATTCTTTGAACTGAACTTTATTGACATGTTTTTTCAGATCGTCAAAAAACGCGAAGGTTGAAAGTTCTTCTTTGAAAAAAGATTTTCCGTTCAGAGGAATTGTAATATTATTATAAGAATAGCACGCAGCACCAAGTGCTTCAAAGCAGGCTGCTTCGTTTGGAACTAAAATATTTTCAAAGTGATCTTGCAAATATTTGACTACAACATCGTTCTGAGTTACACCGCCGATCAAAATTACATTTTTAGGATTGAGAATTGAAGTAAGCTCGATCACTTTCTGGGCAACCATTCGCGAAAGTCCGGCGACCACTTCCCCCTTTGCAACACCTTTGTTCAGGGCGTGTGTACAATCGGATTTACAGAAAACCGAACATCGTCCCGAAATACTATAGGGATTTGAGGAATCTGAAAGATCGATTGCTTCATCGAGCCCCAAGTCCATACGTTTTATCTGCTGAAGAAAAAATTCACCTGTTCCGGAGGCGCATTTATTCCCTGTGATGCATTTTGAAATTTTGTTTTTCTCGTCTAATTGATAAACGATAAAATTCTCTCCGCCAATGCTTACCACAATATCAGCAGAAAGTTTTAGATGCTGCAGTGCAAGTTCAACAGCTTCAGGTTCGGGAATTGATGTAAGATGCATCAATTTGCGGAATTTTCTTCCAGTCACAGCAACTTTTTCTACACTCTCATTTCTTAAAATCTCTTCGATCACATTCTTCGGATCACCGTGATGCGGCACGGCTGATGAAGAAAATATTTCTTGTTTGCCAAATGAGTCGATTAGCCGAACTGTTGTAACAGTCGATGCGCCAATGCAAATTCCAAGTGATTCTTTATTTAACATTCATTTCCTAAGTAACTCTAAAATGTACTAAGACAATATAAATATTTTAAGACTATAATTAAAAGGGCGAGAGAAATAACAAAGAATGGGACTCAGATTTTTATGATTGTTCACGATAATACTGATCAAGCTCATAAATCCGCATTCTTGCATCTTGTGAATCACAAGACTAACTTGCACGCAATCTTTTGAAATTCAGATTTAAGGAGACAGAGTGCCGACATCATTTTCAAACTTAGACTTCGCAATTGTTATTATCTATTTCATAATTGTCCTTTCTATCGGATACTACTTTAGAAAAAAAGGGAAAACCAGCACAGATTATTTTCTTGCCAGCAGAAATGTTGGCTGGATTGCAATTGGAGCGTCTTTGTTTGCAACGAACATTTCAAGTGAACACTTTCTTGGATTAGCTGGAACCGGCTCGAAATCAGGGCTTGCTGTTGGACATTTTGAGTGGCTCGCAGTTTTAATTGTACTTTTGCTTGGCTGGGTCTTCACTCCATTTTATTTGAAGTCGGGAGTTTTCACTATGCCCGAGTTTCTCGAAAGGCGGTATAATTCAGCTGCGAGATATTATTTAAGCATTGTTTCCATCATTGCATACGTTCTCACAAAAATTTCTATTTCACTTTATGCAGGAGGAATTTTATTAAATGCTGTTGTCGGCTGGGATATGTACACCTCTGCAATCGTGATTGTTTTGATCACCGGATTGTACACGGTTATTGGCGGACTCGCTGCTGTAATTTATACTGATTTAGTGCAAATGTTTATCTTGATTTTTGGTTCTATTGCACTCACGCTAATCGGATTGAACCAAGCAGGCGGATGGGATGCAGTGGTTGCGAGCACACCGATTGATTTTTGGAGTATGTTCAAACCGATGAGCGATCCGGATTTTCCATGGACAGGCATCGTTTTGGGTGCACCTATCTTGGGAGTGTGGTATTGGTGCACGGATCAATATATTGTTCAAAGAGTTTTAAGTGCGCGCAATCTCGATCATGCACAGAGCGGAACTATCTTTGCGGGATTTTTGAAAATATTACCTGTCTTTATTTTAGTTCTTCCTGGAGTGATTGCATACAGTCTTTCGAATGGAGAAGTGACAGGCGATAAAGCTTATGCATGGATGGTGACCACGCTGCTTCCATCCGGATTGAAAGGAATTGTTGTTGCCGGCTTGCTTGCCGCATTAATGTCTTCCCTTAGTGCGATGTTCAATTCAACTTCAACTCTACTCACGATTGATATTTTCAAACGAATGCGTCCGAACGCCGATGAACAAAGAATCGTACGATTCGGCAAGCTCGCTACTGGAGTTATGGTTTTACTTGGTTTGTTATGGATTCCTTTCATTGGATTATTGAGCGATGAAAGAATGTATGTTTATCTGCAAAGCGTACAGGCATATATTTCCCCGCCGATTGCAGCAGTTTTTCTTTTTGGGATTTTTTGGAATGGAGTAAATGGAAAAGGAGCCATCGCATCGCTTCTAACTGGATTAATTCTCGGTGCTTTTAGATTTATAATTGAAGTTCAGAATAAAATCGAGCCGATCCAAAATGAATTTCAAAAATACATTGCTGAAGTGAATTTTCTGCATTACGCTGTTTTTCTGTTTGTGGTTTGTTCATCTGTTTTGGTTGCAGTCAGCTATGCAACATTAAAGCCTGAAAAGACGCAGCTAAAAAATCTCACATTCTCTGAAGTCGAGGTCGATTTTCATAAGAAGACAAAATGGCGGCACGTGAATATTGTCTTATCAATTTTACTTATTTTGATCTTATTGTCGTTATGGTGGGTGTTCAGATGATATCTTAGACTTCAAAGGTTGTATCAATGTTTTAAGTTATTATTTCACTACAACCATTTTTTTCGTTTCAATAAAATTTCCCGCTTTGAGCTGATAGAAATAGATCCCAGTGGATAATTGAGAATTGAGAATTGATAATTGAGAATTATAAATTCCTGGGTCATTAATTTCATCAACAAGCGTTGCAATTTCTCTCCCGAGCACGTCAT
>VGVX01000033.1 GCA_016873845.1 Ignavibacteria bacterium | reverse complement strand
TTTGGAGATAAATTTATAGAAGCATCGAATATGCTTTCACTGATTAGTATAGCTATTCCAGGACTGTTTTTGAATAATTTAACCGGGATTGTGTTAAACTCTGCCTATAAAGAAAAATTAGCGATGAGGTCTACAATGATTGGTGCAATTGTGAATGTTGTACTGAATATTATTTTAATAAATCTATATGGTATTATAGGCGCAATAGTAACTTCAATTATAACGGAGTATTTAATTTTATTTATTCAATTCTATTTCATAAGCAGAACAAATATTTTTAAAATTAGGTCAAATAATGTAAATAAATTATGATTCTTCAATGACGATAAAAAATATGGGAACCTCTAACTGGCAAAATATTTCATATTGTGTTGAATTGATTCGAAGAATCAACCCTAAAACAATTTTAGATGTTGGTGTTGGCTTTGGTAGATGGGGGATTTTGTGCAGAGAGTTTCTTGAAGTTTGGGGAGGAAAAATTCATAATAAAGATTGGACAAAACAAATAGATGGGATTGAAATTTTTCCTGACAATATTCAAGAATATCATAAATACTTTTATTCCAAAATTATTGTTGATGATGCATATAAATATATTTTTGAGAATGATTTTCTATACGACTTGATCATCTTTGGAGACGTCTTAGAGCATTTCGAAAAATGTAAAGCTATAGAGTTACTGGAACACTCGATGAAAAAATCAAAGTATGTTTTGTTGAATATCCCAATCGGGAAATACTGGAAACAAAATGAAATTTATGAAAATAAGTATGAGAAGCATTTAAGTTTCTGGGGTTTAAGAGAATTAACTAAATTAAATCCAATTGCATATAAAACTTTCAGAGATGAAATTCATCGAAAGTTTGCAGCTTTTATTTTTTCAAGTGAATTTAATAAAATTCCTAATAGAATAAATTATAGAACTAAACTCTCCTTAATTATTACTCAATACCCTGAATTTAAAAAACTATTAAAAAAACTAATTCAAAAATGAAAATTGTTTTGTTAGGTAGACTCCACGAAGGCAAAATAGATTTCGGTCCACAAAAAGTTGCGCAACAACTTTATAAGAATCTATTAATAAACAATATGAATGTTGAATTCGTTGAATATTTTTTTAAAATCTATAATAATTCTACTTGTTTTAAAAGATTTTTAGGATATGAAAAATCACCAGACAACATAAAACGTCTCGGTATAATTCGACTTTTTATTTACTTGCTCCGCACTCAGCCTGATATTATTCATATAATTACTTTAGAACGATTCATCCTGAGCATTTTTTTATACAAGTTTCTTCTCAAAGGCAAATTTGTGGTTACTTTTCATTCAGTTTTAAAGTATGAACTGCCAAGAAGAAAAATTAAAACTTCCAATTTTGGTAGGTTTAAAGATTACCTTATGGAATACTTAGCTATAAAATTTTCTGATAGTTTAATTTTTCTTTCCAACCCCCATCTTTCACTTGCAGGAGAGTTTTACAAGTTTTCAAATAATAAAGTAAATATTGTACCTAATGGGATAAAAGTACTTAGAATACAAAAAATCAAACATTTCGATTTTAGTGATGGAATAAATGTTGTTTTTTATAATGGGACCAATGAATTTGACAGAGGTTTGGAGCAGCTATTATTAGTTTTTGACAAAGTTAAAATACCAGTGAATATTTATGTTCTGGGAATAATGAAAAACATTGTAGAACGAAAAAAATTTGTAAAAACAAATTATGTGGAAATAATTCCACACGATATACTTCCAGAATTTCTTGCAAAAATACACTTTGTGATTAAAGCGAACGTAATTGAAACTTTCTCCTTATTTGTCGGCGAGTGCATGACAATGGGACTGATTCCAATAATATCAGACAAGGTTGGTATTTCTGAGTATCTTGTAAATGGAGTCAATGGTTTTGTTTACAATAACGAGAACATTGAAGATGTTAAAACGATTTTGGAAAATATTTACAATGGACAATACGATATTCAGACGATCTCACAAAATGCACAATCTATTGTTGACGAATTAAATTGGAATAAAGTTGCTCAGAAGTATCTTGAAGTCTATAAATTGGTGATAGAATGCAAAATAAAATAAAAGTTTGTCACATCTGTGATCGTATTACCGGTAAATCTGATGGGGTCTTTGCACATCTTTTGATTATCGTTGCAGAAAGATTTGATAATGTTTTTTAAGCATAAAATCCATTTACACAAATTATTTTATAGATTCGATGATAACTAATCTTTTCGAATCACTCCTGTTTATTGCAAATCAATTCTCAGAGTTAAGTTTAATTAGTGACGATTGGGTTCTACTTAAAGCGGCTCTTTCAGATCCCTTTCCAATTTTTAAGGATTGGACAGGAGAACTTATTTCACGCTATCACAGACCAATACCAATATTCACTTTTTATATTAACTATTTATTTTTTAATGAAAATTTTTTGTTCTTTTATTTATTTAATTTGATTATTCATTTGATCAACACAATTATTTTGTACAATATTTTGAATAGAATCATTTGTATACTTCAGTGGGGCCGTCAAAAGTTATTATTGATTTTATTATGTGTAATTTTTTTTGCTATACCACAGAATATAATGAATGTCCTTTGGGTGTCAGGTCGAACGGACTTACTATGCGCATTATTTTCTTTTTGGTCAATTCTTTTTTTAATCAATTATATCGAAAAAAAAATTTTTAGTCATTTATTTTACTATACATTAACGACAGTTCTTGCTTTCCTCTGCAAGGAGACGGCTGTTATAATTTTAGGTTTAAATTTTGGCATTTACTTGTTATGGAAACAAAAAATTAACAAAAAGGTGTTAATTAGCTCGCTAATCATCTTCTTTGTCATATTAACAGTTTCTATTTCAATAAATTATTCTATTGGAACAGACTTCTCTGCAATTAATATTCTGAGATATCTTAATTATCCTGTTTACTTATTTAAATTTGTAGTTTATGGACTAGCCTCCTTTTTAATCCCATTTGACTTCAAGGACTTAGCTTACTTCTATAATTCGAACTTTATATTATTTATTTTCTTATCGAGTGGATGTATCTATTTAATTGCGTATACTTTTAAGTTGTTTTTTACTAAAAAGAAGTCTGAGCGAACTATCATTTTCGCATCGATTGGTTTTATTTTATTATCACTATTAATTTATATTAATTCATATCCTCAAATGAGGTTATTTTATATTCATTCTCCACTTTTGATAATAATTTTTATGGGACTCTTTCATCAGGAAGAATTTTCCAAACCAATAACCCAAATATTCTTTGTACTATTTTTTTTATTAGTTGTTTATGGTAATCTAAGTACAGTAAACAGACTATTCTCCAATAATATGTTAACAAAAAACTTAATTTCGGTTTTACCGAGTGCAAAAGAATATAATCCAGGTAAAAAATATTTATGCCTTTCTATGATTGAGAGAATTGGTCAGAGCTGGGGGAATCCACCTGTGGAAATAATAGCTTCATATAAGGTCAACGAAAAATTTAATAGCTTACATAATTTTATCTCCATTGCGACATTAGATATTATAAATACTAATGAATTAAGAAAGCCGATAAGATACAAAATTGAGGGAGATTTGATAGTTATTAAAAGTGAAGCGTTCAATAGTGGATTCAGCTCACTACCCTCTGTTCGATTTTCAGATTCTACTTCTCATTCCTTAATTAGCAATATTTTAGTCTATTCCAAAAAAGAAGATATTCTAAAAAACGGATTGTCAAAAATGATCTATATTAAGCTTCCGGGAGAAATTAATAAAAATAACACTGAAATTATGTTCTATAGTAATGGGCAATACAAAAGGATGTTGCTGAAAGAATTTAGATTGTATAAAAGCAATCGGTCTTTTTAACTAGTGTCTATTCAAGTTACCATTAAATAATTTATGAAAATAAAAATTTGTCACATTTTTGACAAAATAAGTGGCCAATCTGATGGTGTATTCATACATCTTGATATGTTATTAAAGTATATCAACAGCAATCGATTTGAACAAATTGTAATTTATCAAGGTGGGGAAATAGTTGAAAAAAAATTAAAAAATTTGGGTGTTAAGTTATTTAAAATTCCTACGTTGGCAAAAAGATTTTCTATAATAAGTATCAAAAAGATATACGATATTTTACATGATGAACGGGTTGACATCATACATGCACATTTGATTAAGCCGTATATTATTGCAGGATTAATGAATATCTTTCTCAGAAAAAAGTTAATCTTTAATTATCACGGATTATTCATTAATTCAATATTTCATAACTTTTTTGAAAGAAAAATATTATTCATACTTCATAATATTATCTGCTTAACGAAAGTGGTTGATATTGCTATAACTCCTTCAAAGAAAAGCAAGGAAAATTTAATTAGCGAAACAAAACTCTTTCCGCAGATTAAAAATTATTATAATGGATTTGAAAAGGGGAACGAAGATTTAATTGATATCAAAATTGTAACTGAACTAAAATCACTCAAATTCGATTCATTTCTTATATCTTTTATTGGGAGATTTGAAATTGAAAAAAGGGTAGACCTTTCGCTGCTTATATTAAAAAAACTTATTGAAAAAGAGCATAAAGTTATCATTGCTTATTTTGGTACTGGTAAATTGGAAAATGAGATGAAGATTTTAGCTGAAGAATTGGGGATCAATCATTGTTGTAAATTTTATGGATACATTCCTCATTTAAGTAATTACTTACAATATTTTGACGCTTTATTATTTACTTCAGATTGGGAGGGATTGCCAATAACTTATTGGGAAGCGATGGCAAATTCAGTACCTATTGTTTCTACTGATGTAGGTGGCGCAAGAGAAATTCTGATAGATAATAATTGTGGATTGGTATATCCCGTTGATAATGTTGATGCGGGAGTCGCAGAAATTATCAAGTTGATAAGAAATGAAAAGTTACGTTTGAAAATGGGATTTAATGGAGTGCAGGCATTACAGTCCAAATATAATTTGGAACAATTTAAATTATTCTTCGAATCTCTATATGATTCACTAAAATAGGTAGAACTAGCGGTGAAGAAACTGAATATCCTCCATATTTCCCCTGACTTCAATTACTCTTGTGGTGTAAGTAAGTATGTTTTTCAACTTCTTGAGGAATTAAGCAAAAGGGATGAATTGCATTTATTTTTTCTCACGAATAAAGGTGATTCAATAAACAGATTAAGTGGTTTGAATGTAAAGATTGACTTCTTGAATTTTGAAAGAGAAAATAAAAATCCTTTTAAATTTGTTCTGAATTATTTTTTCCTTTTAAAATTCTGTATGAAGAATAAAATTGAAATAATTCATACTCACCATCGCTATCCAGAATTGCTGGCGTATTTTGTTAGTATGAGTTTGAAAATCAAAACTATTACTACTGTACACAGTTTGGTTGATGGATGGAAGTTTATCAGTTTTAAATCTGATAAAATTATTGCAGTTAGTAATGCTGTTAAGAAACATTTAATTCAGAATTATAGGGTGAACTCTGAAAAGGTATTTCAGCTATACAATTTTGTCAAATCAAGTAATAACATAAGTCAAGGCGAAAGGAGAATTTTAAAACAAAAAATTGGTATAGAAAATAATAACAAAGTTTTACTTTTCATCGGAAGAATTTGCTATATAAAAGGTTGCGATATTTTGATTTCTGCATTTGAGAAGCTTTTAGTTGAAAACCCCCTCTTAAAGTTAATTATGATTGGTAATTTTGAATCATTTAAAATCAAAGATATAGTGCAAAAAAATAATAAAATTATTTATATCTCTCCAACTAATGAAATATTGAGCTATTACTATTTATCAGATATTGTAATATTACCTTCTAGGATTGACTCGTTTCCATTTGTTATGCTTGAAGCCGGCTTAGCAAAAAAAACATTTATTGGAGGAAAAACTGGAGGTATTGCTGAATTTATTGATGATGGTGTAGACGGACTTCTAGTTGAACCTGGTAGTGTAAATGATCTGGAAGAAAAAATTCAAACACTAATGGATAATCAAGCATTATCAAATTCCTTAGCTAACAAACTCCATAGTAAAGTAATGAAATTTACAAATTCGGGCTATTATATCTCAAAACTGATTGAAATATATGAAAGTTAATGGGATGCATCCTTTAAAGAAGCTCCTTTTTAATAAATCTGATGTATTAGATTTAATTTCTAAATCAATCAACTATAGTGAACCGTTACTCTTAACATATTTGAATCAACATTGTTTTAATGTTTGGTATTCGGATGCAAATTATCGAAACTTACTCGATAGGCACTTTAAATATTATCTAGATGGGATAGGAGTCAGATTCGCTTTGTTTTTAATAAATAAAATAAAAGCAAAGCGATTCAATGCATCAGAAATTAATGAAGAGGTATTTAATAGATTCACTGAGTTGAGGACTCCCATTATAATAATAGGTGGAAGATTTGAAAGCCTAATTCCGAAAAGTCAACTTAATGTTATCCAATATTTTAATGGATATGAAGACGTGGTTGATTGGAATAAATTATCTAAAGAAATTATCCAGAGTGATACAAAAACGATAATAATTGGAATTGGCGCCCCAACGCAGGAAGTATTGGCATATAAGATTTTTAGCATTGTGCAGAACCTTCAAATTATTTGTGTTGGGAATTTTTTAGAGTACTTTTTCCGAACTAAAAAGAGAGCGCCTAAAATATTTCACAACTCCGGCTTTGAATGGTTGTATCGACTCATTCATGAACCCAAAAGATTGTGGAGCAGATATATTATTGGTATTCCAGTGTTTAGTTACCGACTCTTAAAAATAAAATTCACTTATAAGCAGAGGGGTAAGTGATAATCGATTATCAGTATTATTAAGCGATTGCCTGCCAACTTTCAGCAGTAGCTTGATATTAATTATATAGTTTCGATAAAGCTATTTATTCATTTGTAAAAAGACAATATATTTACAAAAATACATGGACGATTATGTCAACAAGGACAATTTTAACAACCAAATTAATAATTGTTACGGCTCTGTTTTTCTCTCTAATTTCTGCTCGATTGTGCACTGGGCAGAGACAGGTGGATAACTCCAGATTATATAAATTAGATTTGAATGGGAATCAGGAGAAACAAAAAAATATTCAAGAGCTTAGTTCAAGTTTAATCACAATCGATGAAAGTAATCCTGGGGTTCCGGCTTTGCCCTCAAGAACTTATTACTTTGCTATTCCTCCAAGCACAAAAGTGAATGCGGATCTCCTTAATATAAAATTCGATAAAATTGAAAATTTCGAATTGGAAATAAATCCAAAAGTTATTTTAGTTGGTGATTCCTCTTTAAGTTACAGCGAAGAAGTACTTCATGAAGAAATTCGAAATATGAAATCATTTCCAGCTGCATATCAAGAAATTCTCGGGTACACCTGGATTAGAGATTTTTATTGTGTTGTTGTAAAAGTAAATACCCACATTTTCAATTTTTATGATCGATCTTTAACAATTATTAAAGAGGCCGATATTATGCTGAGCTGGGCCTCTTCACCGAATTACTCAATAAATTATTCCCCAAAAGGACCATTTGATGAAGACTTGAAAGATGTCATTTCCAATTTTCAAGATGCCATGCAGCTTAGAACATTTAATCATTTTGAGGAATTGAAAATCAATACAGATGATTGGATTGATTATTCAAAAGAATATATCAAGCTTTTAATTACAACTGATGGAATCCACAGAGTCAATTACAATGATTTGTTAAGTTATGGAGTTAATCCATCATTTGTAAATCCGAAGACCATCAAAATTTTTCTAAAGGGAGAAGAAAAGCTCATATTCGTTCAAGGTGAGGATGATTTAATTTTTGACTCAACTGATTTTATTGAATTTTATACCGAACGCAATTACGATTCAACCAGTTATAGACAAATTGTCTTATCTGGACAAGATTATTTTAACTATATGAATCGCTATTCAGATACATCAGTAGTCTGGTTGTCCTGGGGAGGAACTAATGGAAAAAGATGTTCGCGTCAGAGTTCGGTCATGCCTCAAACCACTGATACTTTATCTTCTCATCTAGTTCGGTTACACTTCGAACGAGATATGCGTTTATGGTACTATGATGCAGTTTTACCTCGTGTGCAACTCCCTTTTTGGCAGGAAAATAAAGTCTGGACCTGGTTAGTTATTGGCAGTTCAGGTTCACAATCGATTACATTTTCAGCAAGAGATGCAGTAGCAAATTCACCACTTAAAACCTTTATAAGATTAATTAGTAACGCATCAAACATTATAACAGATGCACATAAAAATGGTATTAGTATTAATTCATCTATACCCCAAGACACGATCAAGTATAATTACAAACAGACCGTGAATTTCAATTCTTCACTTAATTCAAATTTATTAGTAAACGGAAATAATACTATTAGAATCTTTGGAATTCCAACGAGTGCCTCTTTCCATCAATCATTATTAGACTGGATTGATATCGAATATTTTAGAATGAATAAAGCAGTGAACGATTCGTTGCTTGTCATTATTCCCGATTCAGTTACATATGGATTGAGAGTTATTAAAGTTGAAGATATTACATCTGAACATTCAAATTTGCTTGTGTATAAACTTAAACCTGAAATAAAACGGATAGAAAATTTTTCACTAAGTTCAGGTACTTCTAAAATTTTAACTTTTACTGATACTGCTTGTGGGGGGGATAGATATTTAATCATCAAAAGTGATTTCATACGTAAACCAGTCTTTCGATATAAAAAGTATTTTGTTAATCTAACGGACCCCTCTCGTGGAGCAGATTATGTGTTAGTTACCAACAATATATTCACTTCATCTGCTACTAACTATAAGAACTTTATCATAAATCAATATGGATTAAGAACAGAGCTTGTATTCACTGATGATATTTTTGATGAGTTCTCTTTCGGAATGGTAAGCGCTGAGGCAATAAGGCTTTTTTTAAAGAAAGCAAACTATTACTGGACCGCACCCAAACCTTCCTATTTAGCGCTTATTGGAGATGCGAACTATGATTATAGAGATGTTATCGAACCAGTTCCTTTGCCTCGGAAAAAAAATCTTGTAACTTCCTATGGGAATCCTGTAAGTGATTTGTGGTATGTTACCTGGGATACAACGAATGTTAACTTACCTCAAATGTATGTCGGCAGAATACCTGTCAACACTAATGATGAGTTAAATAATTATCTACTAAAACATAAACGATTTGTGGAGAAACCACTTAATGATTGGAATAAATACTACATGCTTTTTAGTGGCGGAGATGCTTCAAAACCTTCTGAATTAGCTCAAATAAAAGCGACCAATGAAGATTTATTTCAGAATTTAATCAAACCTGCTCCAGTAGGGGGTGTAGGTAAGCATTTTTATAAGACTATTTCGCCTCCAACGAATTTTGGACCATATACACAAGAGGAAATTCGTGAAACAATCGATAAAGGTGCGGTTTTTATTTCTTATATCGGTCATAGTGGTACCAGAGTTTGGGATAACGGAATCACAGAGGTTGAACATATTCAGAATAAATATTCAAACCGAAATCCTCTAATCACCGATTTTGGATGTTCAACAGGAAAATTTGCCGAATCAGATGTCGATGCGTTTGGCGAATTATTTGTAGCTCAATCGGCAAATGGACAAGCTATTGCCTATCTAGGAAATTCCAGTTGGGGTTACCTATCTACCTCATTGAGATTTCCAAAGTATTTTTATTCGCTGCTTCTTAATGACAGTATTAAAATTATTGGACGTGCACATTTTCTTGCTAAAGTAAGACAATTTAATGAAACAGGAATTAATGATGTAAATCGAGTTTTTAATTTTTGTAATTTATTATTTGGTGATCCAATAATTTCCTTGAAAATACCAAGCAAACCTAATTTTAGTATAGGCGCTAATTCAATTTCAATTGTTGGTGATTTTCCACGAGATACAGATGATTCTGTAAAAATTAAAATTCACGTCCGAAATCTTGGCTCGGTACCTGATAGTGTACTGTCTGTTGATGTTTCTGACAAATTCAAAGATTCAATTGTATTCAACAAAAAAATTGTAATTGAAGTACCTCTGTTCGAAAACCAACTAAGCTTTAATATCCCAATTAAGGGATTAGTTGGAAAACATTTCTTAAAAATAGAATTAGATAAAGAAAACGTGTATGAAGAATTAGACGAGACGGATAATATTTCCAATTTTAGTTTTGATGTCTACTCAACATCACTTCTTGCTTTAGAGAGCGAAAATTATTATTCAACGTATAAGGGGGAACTGAGATTCCTTAATCCAGCTTTAAAAACTGAAAGTATTTCTGATAGAGTAGAATTATCACTTTCTCAAGATAAGGATTTTGGTTCTTTTATAAGTTTAGATCAGAGCTTAGATACGCTATTTACTACTGTCTCCCTGCCTTCAATGCAATTTAATAAAAGATATTGGTGGAGAATGAAACTGAATTTCTCTGGCTCAGATTGGTCACGATCATATTCATTTATGAATTTGAACAAACCTTATGCTTGGTACATTGATAAAACATTTGAGCCACAAAATATTGAATATCAGAACACAATTTTTGACTCATCATTAGGAGGATGGATTCTATCAAGTGAAGAAAAAAAATTGAGAATATATTCAGCAGGCCAATCGGCTGGTTCAATTGCATCAATGCAATACAATGCTATTGAAATGCTTCCTAATACCTACTTTTGGGGAATTGCGACAGCATTAGTCGATACAATTACACTAAAACCACATTCATTCAAATACTTTCTATATCCCAATCCTCCATCGGGAGACTCATTAACGAGTTATATTAATTCACTTCAGGTTGGAACAATGATTGCACTTGCTATTTGCGATGATGGGGCACAATCTGTTTTGGGTTGGTCTGGCGGTACTCCTGTAAGAAATGCAATAAAAACACTTGGGAGTTATTATATCGATAGTATTCGCTATAGAGAGTCATGGGCTATCCTCGGAAGGAAAGGGGCACCTATTGGTTCTGTACCAGAATCTTACAAAAAACTATTTGAAGGACCAGCGTTAATTGATGTTTCAAAAATAATAAAAAGTGATAGCGGTATAGTAGTTTTTCCCCCATTAGGGAGTTCAGCCAAATGGGAAAAGATTAATGTTGATATTCTTAAACCTGCTGAAACATTTATTGATTTTTATCCATTAGGTATCAGAGTGGATGGTAGTGTTGATACATTGCAAAAATTAAATTTTACGGGGGACAGTTCATCCATAAGTTTCATTAATGCTAAATTGTATCCTCAACTTAAGCTTCTGACGAAATTATATGCAAATGCGCATAGAGAATCACCATCAATAAAAAGTATCGGTATTGATTATAAAATACCAGCAGAATTAGCTATAAATTATCAGACTGTTTCTGCCTCAAAAGATACAATTATGCAAGGAGATAGCCTTTTCCTGAATTTATTTACTCAAAATGTAGGAGGATTTGATGCAGATAGTTTTAGAATACTGCTTAGTCTGATTAAAAATGATAATACAAAGATTTTATTAAGAGATTCGCTTATTATGAAACTTAGATCTATGGAACGGCTAAATATAAGTCACATTTATCGCAATTACTTACCAGACGGTAAAGGTAACATGTTCTTTCAGATTGAGTTAGACCCTGATAATATTTTTTTGGAATTGTATAAAACTAATAACACATTTAGAGTTCCCTTTTTTGTTAAATCGGACACTAATTTAACATCAGTCAATAACTTTAGTCTGAATGTTTTATATGATGGTAAATCCATCGATGATGGCGCTTTTGTAACAGATAATCCAAAAATAAATGTTGAATTCTCTTATCCTATTTGGTTTCCAGCCGCCGATACTAACTCGATTCAGTTCTATTTGAATGGAAATAGAATAAGTATATCCGATTTAACAATAAATTATGATACAAGTAAGCGAAAAATTTATTTTCAATACATACCAAAATTGACTACCGGTGATTATATTTTCAAAATATTTGGTAAAAATATACTTGGGCATTTAGAAACTTCCCCTGGGTATGAAAAATATTTTAAAGTTTCGAGTCAAATTCAATTACTTCAGGTATATAATTATCCCAATCCATTCCAGAATGAGACTTTCTTTACATTTAACCTAACACAAGTTCCAGATGAACTTAGAATTAAAATTTATACAATATCCGGCAGGCTGATTAAAGAGATTTCAAAAAATTCTTCTGAACTTTCGACTAATTTCAATAAAATTTATTGGGATGGCAGAGATACTGACGGGGACCTGATTGGAAATGGTGTATATCTTTATAAGGTTATCGCAAAACGTTCAGATAGGACTGTAGAAATATTACAAAAATTAGCCAAAGTGCGATGAATTCTTGTTTATTTTCATTTATTAAGCCTCAGAGTTTTATAGCATTTTTTTCACTTTTTGTTAACTTTCTGTTTTGTTCAACGGGTCAGTTATTGGCTCAGCAATTACTCGAACATGATTTTAAAGTTGAGAACATACCCCTCCCAGTAGAATTACTTTACTTTGAAGCACATGTTTTAACTGATGGAGTATTTATAAGGTTTGGGACAGCAACGGAAGTTGGCAATTTTGGATTCGATATTGAGAGAGCTGATTCAAATAAAAATTTTAATAAAATAGGTTTTGTCCCTGGAAGTGGAAATAGCAATTCACCAAAACATTATACTTTTAAGGATAGTTCTTTTCTTTCCAACACGATTTATTATTACAGGTTAAAGCAAATCGATTTTAACGGAGATTTTAAGTATTCGGATACTCTTAAAGTAAATTATGGAACAAGTTCAGTAAAAGAATCAAGTTATGAAAATAAAAAACTAGATTTACAACAAAACTTTCCCAATCCATTCAATTCAAAAACGAATATAAAATTCACCCTCTCCACATCTGATGTGGTGACTATTAAAATCTATGATATACTGGGAAATATTATTAAAACTCCTTTCTCTCAATTTCTTGCAGCCGGTGAATACAATCTTATATTTAATGCTTCCAATTTTTCAAGCGGTAATTATATTTTAAGTGTTTCGCAGAATAACTTAACCAAAAAGATAAAAATCACATTGTTAAAATAATTCTTTTCCTAAGCAGCTGAACATTGAAAGTGAAAGACTTGTAAGAAAAGATTTAATTATCTTTAATTTTTTATTAAATTTCGGCAAATTTTCTGAGGATGTATGTCAAAATTTTTTCTAATTATCTTAATTCTAATAATATCAGTTGCCACAATTTTTTCGCAGATAAGTCGTTTACCGCGTGATCCTAATCAGTTTTCTGGCGGACTCGGACTAAGCTGGATAGATGGCGAACCATATTACATGTTCTCACTTTCTCCTGATATTGCTATTGGAAAATTCGGAGTTGGTCTTGATTTGAATCTCCGAATTAACAAGGAAGGGAATGTTCGCCACGAGGATTTTAATACTCTTTCAGACTATTTGAGTTTGATTAAATATCTTCGGTACGGATATAAGCGCGATCCATTTTATGTGAAAGTTGGAGGATTAGATAGAGCAATTCTCGGACAAGGTAATATTGTTTACTATTACAACAATCGAGCTTCGTTCGATAATAAAAAAATTGGTATCGAACTCGATATCGATTTTGGTGATTTTGGATTTGAATCACTCTACGGCGATCTGAGCGGCAAGGGAATTTTTGGTTTGCGCGGTTATACAAGGCCATTGCATTTCACTCCAGCGGCTGATATTCCAATTATTGGAAATCTTGAGGTCGGAGCTTCTTATGCAACTGATTTGAATGACTTTTCAGGTGTAACTAGTGCAATGATTGATCCAACATCAAGGAACTTGAAAATTACTTCTGATGAAGGATCAACTTCAATTATCGGATTGGATGCAAGTCTCCCTCTGCTGCGAGCAAAACTTGTCGATATAGATCTCTATTCAAATTTTACTAAAATAGTGAACTTTGGAAGTGGAGCAACTGCCGGCATTGGATTTTTCTTCAGTGGACTTGGATTGTTCAGCGCCGACTTAAGATTTGAAAGGTGGTTTAACGGCGATCAATTTATACCGAAATACTTTAATCAGTTTTATGAGATACAAAGATTTATTGCTGATTCAACGAAAGGATCTGTTTCAAGTAAAGTCTTGGCATTGAAGAATGCGAAGACTCCTGGCAATGCTTACTACGGTGAGTTAGTAATAGACTTACTAAATTTTGTTCAAATCTTCGGTTCATATTCGAGATATGATAAAATCTCAAACTCTGGTACACTTCGACTTGAAACAGACTTAAGTCCAAAAGATGCAAGCTTCGTTGTAAGAGGGTATTATGATAAATTTGGTATCTTTGATGAGAAAGATATTTTCAAACTCGATGATCGTTCAATTTTAACGGCAGAAGCAGGTTATAAACCTATTCCATACGTACTCGTTTCGGTAATCTATCAATGGACTTACACACCTCAGCGTGATATCAGCGATAAAGTTATTGGTTACTCACCACAAAAAAGAATTGAACCCAGAATTTCGTTTATCTTCCCGTTTGGCAGCGGAGAACAATTTGGTGAGGGAAGATAATAAAGAAAATTAACCACAAAGAGCACGGAGTACCACAGAGAGCTCTGTGTTCTCTGTGGTGAAAAAAAATCTCGAGCACTAAATCCTATCTTTTAACCAAACTTTCAGTTCTTCAACTGTGCAAAAATAATTATTCGGATTGAGTTGTTTGACTTTTTCCTTCGCGTAGGAATCCCAGATCACGGATGCAATCTCAACCGTTGCTTCATGCGATGCAGTAATATCAGCAACCGAATCGCCGATCATTAAAACTTCGTCCGGCTTGAATCGATAAGCATCAAGGAATTTACAAATCCCTTCTGCGGATGGTTTATGATTTCGGACGTCATCTCCGGTTACTATCATATCGAAATAATGCTTGATGTTTAGTATCTCGAGAGTAATCAGCGAACTTTTTCTCCCTTTCCCGGTGAAAATTGCGGTTGTTATTTTCTTTAATTTTAGGAGTTCAAGAATTTCTATAATACCGGGATAAAGATCAGCCATTGTTGGATGATTCTCTTTATAAAACTTGTAATAATCATCATACACAGATTGGAATCTATCACCATTGAATTTTTCTCTAAGAATAACATCTTCCGTCGGACCAAACATTGCAATTATCTCTTTTTCAGAATATGTTTTGTTTTCATATTTCTCTGCAATGTGATTGAATGTGGCAAAGATCAACTCATTGGTCGATGTCAGTGTGCCGTCAATGTCGAAAATAATTCCTTTATACTTCTTCATTTTAATTCAATTAAAACTTTCTTCTCTTTATAAATTCCCCAATCCACATTCCCGAATTCCGCACTTAACATAATCTCTCATCCAAGGATCTATTGTTCCATTATTACAAACACTTTTCCATCCATGTTCGCGGCAATCAAAGAGTTTTCTTCAGCAAATTCTAAATTATTTACTCGTGAGGTTCCTAAAAATGCTTTCCAAATGACTTCGCCAGTATTGCTGTTCAGTGCATAGACAAATCCCTTTTTTGTGGCAATATAAACTCGATTGTTCCGTTCTATAATTTTAGTTGGATTTGTGTCAGTTCCTAAATCGAGATCTGTTTTCCAAATTAATTTGTGAGAAGTGTCACTTATTGAAACACATTGTACAACGTCAGAAACACTCTTTATAAAAATTTTCGATTTGTCAGATGAGATGCCAATAGATTCCCACGAATTGAAAGCATTTGTTCTCCACACTGTTTTGCCAGTACTTAAATTAATTGCCGAAACGTATTTATCGGGAGTAGTAACATAAAGATTAGTGCCATCGCTCACAGGTTGTGCAACTGCTGGTGAATAATAAAAATTTTTGTTTTTTGTCCATTTCCATTGGTAAGGAATTTCCTTAGAAAAATCAGTAGGGATTTTATAGACATAATTATCCCACGAACCAATGTAGAGGTGGTCTTTTATTAATAATGGTACTGATTCAAAGTTCAACGAACTTATTTTTGTTCGGATCACGGAATAATCCGGTGTCGAAATTTTATTAATGAATCCATCGTTGCTGAAAATATAGATTGAGTAATCTTTTTCATTGTAAACTGGTGTGGAAATGATCGTAGTTCCAATTTTGACTTGGTGAATTAATTTGCCGTCAGATTTTCTTAAGAAATATAAATTACCGTCAGTGCCGCTCAAAATTACAGCAGCATTGAATTCAAGCGGCTTCGTAAAAAATGATGTATTGAATTTTTTCGACCAATTATTTTTGCCATTTTTATTGAGTGAATATACTCCACCCGTCAAATCAGCACAGTAAATTGTTTTATTTGAATATGTGACACCTTGTGCCAATGTGGAGTTTGCATCAAATATTTGAGTCACACTTACATTTCCTGAATTTTCAAAATTTGGTGCGGGAGTAATTGAAGCATTTTCAGGTTTCATGATTGGATATTCGTGCCAAGTAAAACTTGTATCAGCGTTAATCTCAGCAATTGAAATGTTTTCATCATAAATCTGGAATGAATTATATCCCCAGACTTTGTTTTTTGCGAGGGTTGATCGTCCCATTGCACCGGGAATTCCTGCAAAACTGTATTTCCGGTTTGAGTGTCCGTGTCCGACGATTATAAAAGCAAAATTGAATCTTGCAAGTCGATTTGTGGCTTCATACCAATTGTCAACTTCTCCATCGGGCTGATGATGACATGCAAAAATTATTTTAGCTGTATCTGGAAGTTCGTTCAGTTTTTCGTCCATCCATTTCAAATCTTGAGGTTCGAAGTGTCCTCCTGCACCGCGCAGAGGAATTCCCGTATTCAATCCGATAAATACAAAATCTTTGTACTTAAAATAAAATTTGTTATCGCTGAATAATTCAATAAACTTTGTACAGCCTGATTCGCTCCATTTTGTATCGTGATTTCCTGGAATAATAAATAATGGGCGCTCGAGCTGCTGAAAAATGTTTATCGTTTTTTCAAGTTCGCTGTTCAATCCTTTTTCTGTGATGTCGCCGCTTGCAATCACGAAATCGAATTTATCTTGATTTATGCTTTGAACAACATTCATTAAATCTTTATCAGCATTTGGCGAGCCGATGTGCGTATCTGTAATCCAGGCAAAGCGGATGTGCTGGGCGAAGGTTATGGAGAATATTAAAATTAAAAATAGAATTGTTAATCGTGATTTTTTCATTTTATCCTTCAATTTTATACAAAAGTAAGAAACACTTGAACAAATTATGAATAGAATTTTATTCAGAGAGTAGAATAATTCAGTCTCGATGCTGTCAATGAAGAGTCTAATGCCTAACTATTAACTTGAATTTACTTTGCTTCGGCTTTATATTGAGTTCGAATTTTTCAAGAATGATTCACTAAAAAGGTCCCTTCGTTGATTTCCATTAGATTAATTATTAGAGGAAAAGTACAGCGGAAACACTTGAATAAATTTTCGACTTTTATTTGTTATTTTAATAAAAATTGATGACCCAATTTCGAAATTTCTGTATAATAGCACATATAGACCATGGCAAGTCCACTATTGCCGATAGACTATTAGAACGCACCGGCACGATTACTCAGCGGGAGCTTGTTGAACAAGTTCTTGATGATATGGATTTAGAACGTGAGCGCGGGATCACAATCAAATCGCACGCTGTTCAAATGAAGTACAAATCAAAAAAGGGGAATAATTTCATTCTCAATTTGATCGATACACCCGGGCATGTCGATTTTTCTTATGAAGTATCAAGGTCGCTCGCTGCATGTGAAGGCGCATTATTAATTGTCGATGCATCACAAGGAGTTGAAGCCCAAACAATCAGCAACCTATATCTCGCAATCGAAGCAGGATTAGAAATCATTCCCATTATAAATAAAATTGATTTGCCAAGTGCAATGGTTGAGCAAGTCTCACATCAAATAATCGACCTTATTGGATGTAAGAAAGAAGATATACTCCTAGCATCTGCCAAACAGAAATTTGGTGTCGATGAAATTTTGGAAGCAATCGTACAAAAGATTCCGGCTCCCAAAACAGATGTTAATTTACCCTTGCGTGCTTTGATATTCGATTCAAAATTCGATTCTTATCGAGGAGCTATTGCCTACATAAGAATTTTTGAAGGTGAAATCAATGAGAAGCAAAAAATCAAATTTTTCCGCAATCAAAAAATATTTGAAGCAGAAGAAGTCGGCACTCTTGAGCTAAAACGAGTTCGAACAAAATCGCTTCAAGCCGGTAATGTTGGATATTTGATCGCTGGAATTAAAGATGTTCATGATACGAAAGTCGGCGATACGATTACGACACTCGACAGTCCGGCAACCGAGCCGCTTGCAGGTTACAAAGAAGTTAAACCAATGGTCTTCAGCGGACTTTATCCAACGAATAGCGATAACTATCAAGAACTTCGAGATTCATTGGATAAATATGTTCTAAATGATGCGGCATTAACTTATATACCTGAAACTTCTGCCGCATTGGGATTTGGTTTCCGCTGTGGATTTCTTGGATTGCTTCATATGGAAATTGTTCAAGAAAGATTGCTCCGTGAATTCAACCAAGATATTATTACAACCTTACCGAACGTGGAATACAATGTTACGAAACGTGATGGCGAGCTTGTTATTGTCGATAATCCTGCGTTCATGCCTGTAGTTGGCGAAATAGATTTTATTGAAGAACCTTACGTTAAAGCGCAAATCGTAACTCCTTCCGAATACATCGGAAGCATAATGAAACTATGTATGGATCGAAGGGGAATTCATAAGAACACGACTTACCTTGATCCAACGAGAGCCGACATCCATTATGAACTTCCGCTTTCAGAAATAATTTTTGATTTTTATGATAAGCTGAAATCAATTTCGCGTGGTTATGCTTCATTTGATTATGAATTTATTGGATATCGTGAATCTGATCTGGTAAAAGTTGAAATTCTCCTCAACGGTGATCCGGTTGATGCATTCTCATTTATAGTTCATCGAAGTAAAGCTTACGAATGGGGAAGAAAACTTTGTTCAAAATTGAAAGAATTAATTCCGAAGCAATTATTTGAAGTTGTTATTCAGGCAGCAATAGGGAGTAAAGTAATTGCACGTGATGTCGTCAAAGCACTCAGAAAAAACGTACTCGCCAAGTGTTATGGCGGCGATATTACTCGAAAGAGAAAATTATTGGAGAAACAAAAAGAGGGTAAGAAGCGTATGAAACAAGTCGGAAATGTTGAAATTCCGCAGGAAGCGTTTCTTGCCGTGCTTTCGATGGAAGATTGACCCTTCGGCTGACGGATGGAAAATGTAAATTGGAAAATGTAAAGTGGAGCTGTTCGGACATATAGTTTGCAACTTTGAAAAAGGAAGTACAGTGCAACACATAAAATCAATTCTCCATTCTCAATTATCAATTATGAATTGTACATTATAAATTATTAATCAGGATTTAAAATGGACTGGCTTAAAAATTACTGGAAGAAAAGACAAGAGAAAAAAAGAATTAGAGAAGAGTTAAAGAAAAATCGAACACGAGCACAGCGAACGTGGGATCTGTTCGAAAATCTGCTTTTCGCTGCAATTGCTGCATTTATTTTGAAGACTTTTGTGGTAGAAGCTTACACAATCCCAACCGGATCTATGGAAAATACTTTGCTGGTCGGCGACTTTCTTCTCGTGACAAAATTTACTTACGGATCAACCTCTCCGCGGTACATACCATTTACTGATATAGCACTTCCATATTTTCAGCTTCCTGGTTTCAAGGTTCCCGAGCGGGGAGATATAATCGTTTTTGAATATCCTGGTGATCGTGATAAAATGAAATCTGAAGAAGCGGTAAATTACATCAAGCGCTGTGTTGGCTTACCAGGAGATGAAATCTACGTTAGAGATAAAATTCTTTATGTTAATAACGAACTTTTCCCGCCGCCTAATCATATGAAATTTATTAATCCATCCATTACACCTAATGGGATTTCAAATCCACGAGTCTTTCCCCGCTTATCAAGTTTCAATGAAGATAATTATGGGCCTCTGCGAATCCCGAAAAAAGGAGATGTGGTTGAATTAAGTACTGATAATATTGAACAGTGGCGTACTTTAATCGATCGAGAACATGGCGATCGTGTCGTAACTGTTGAAGCTGGTAAAATAAAAATAGATGGAAAACCGGTTTCAAATTATACCGTTAAAAAAAATTATTACTTCATGATGGGAGATAATCGGGATGACAGTGCTGACAGCAGATTTTGGGGATTTGTTCCAGAAGATTTAATTATTGGCTCAGCCCTGATCATTTATTGGTCGTGGGAACGCGATATGGACTTCTTTCCAGATTTCATCAGCAAACTTGCAAGTGTTAAACTGGGCAGAATAGCTAAGTTGATACATTAATTTGTTATGGGACATGGATAATCATAATTGATCATGAAAATCCGTGTTCCATTTTTTTTATTTTACCCCTTTCAGAAACAAGCTTCATTTTTTATTTTTGAAAAAAGAATAACTATTATGAAATTTTTCATTCTTACAATGATCTTACTGTTTTCTTCATCAACTTTATTCGCGCAAAACAAGTATTTCATTTATTTCAAAGATAAAGGGGAGAACCAAACCAAGTATTTTTATAAATCAAATGTAGAGAAAGACTTGTTCAATCAGTTTTCGGCGAAAGCGATTGAACGAAGGAAGAAAAATTCGAATGAAGAAATCTTTCGATATTCCGACTATCCCATTTATTCCGATTACAAAAAAACGTTGGAATCACTCGGTGTAGAAATAGTCCATGAACTCCCTTGGTTTAATGCTGTCTCTGTTTATGTCGATGAAAATTTAGTCGTTGAACTCAAGCAGCTGCCATTTATTACTAAAATAGAAAAAGTAAAGTCACTGATTTATCGGGATGAATTCACTTTTAGAAATTCTAAGCCGAACTTCTTTTTCACTGATAAACTTTCTAATAAAACGATGCTCAATTATGGAAACTCGTTCACTCAGTTAAATCTTTCTAGCATTCCATCGGTTCACGCAAGTGGAATTAAGGGAAAAAACATTTTAATTGGACTTCTTGATACTGGATTCAGATGGCGTGAACATGAAGCACTTCAGAATATAACAGTCATTGCCGAAAAAGATTTTGTCTTTGGCGATGATACGACTGCGAATCAAAGTGGAGACCATCCAAGCCAAGATAATCATGGAACTGCTATTCTCTCAATCGTTGGCGGGAAAAAAGATGGACAGATTTATGGAGCTGCATTCGAAAGTAATTTTATTCTCGGCAAAACAGAAGACATTCGCACAGAGAAAAGGATTGAAGAAGATAACTATGCTGCAGCAATTCACTGGATGGAAAAATATGGCGTGGATGTAATAAGCAGTTCACTCGGCTACAGCGAATTTGACGATATTGCTGAAAGTTATACATATAAAGATATGAATGGAATGACTACGATTGTTGCACGAGCTGTAGATTCTGCCTTTGTCCGTGGAGTGATAATGGTCACTGCTGCCGGAAATGAATTTAACACACCTTGGAAGTATATCATCTCACCCGCAGATGCGAAATATGTAATTGCTAGTGGAGCAGTAAATACGCTGGGAGCGATTGCAAGTTTTAGTTCAAGAGGTCCAACCAGTGATGGAAGAATAAAACCTGATGTTTGTGCGATGGGAGTTGCCGTTTATGCAGCATTTCCTGGCTCGCCATCGCTTTATTCGACTGCGAGTGGTACATCAGCTGCGACGCCAATTGTTGCAGGAGTTGCTGGACTGCTTCTCTCTCATTATCCTGAACTAAACAATAATCAGGTCAGAGATGCAATGAGATTAACCGCAAGCCAATCTTCAAAACCTGATACAGTTTTTGGCTGGGGAATAGTGGATGCAATTGAAGTCATTTCCTATCCGCAAATTGTGAAACGAGCAGGCGATTATTATTTGCTTAAATCAATTTTCAATTCTGATATTAATACATCAACCGTGAAATTGCATTTTTCTACTGATGGCGGAAAAAATTATTCTCAATGTCCTTTAAGTTTCGCTGGAAGTGAAGTTAAATATGAAACAAAACTCCCAATTCTATCTGAAGATGATAAAATTAGATTTTATTTTACTTATAAAACCAAAACTGGAATTGAGAAAAGAATCCCGGAAAAAAGCTCTGACTCATATTCTTTTGTATTGAAAGATAAAAAAGTGTTTCCACCATCTGAACCGTTGAATCTTGTTTTTGATTATAAGCTATTTCAGAATTATCCGAATCCATTTAATAACACTACAAGAATTAAATATGATTTACCGGTTTCGCAAAGTGTGTCACTAAATGTTTATGACATACTTGGAAGAAAAGTTCGAACTCTGTTGAATAATGTTGTTGTGAGTGCTGGAAATCAATTTATTGATTGGAATGGCAAAAACGATTTTGGAGCCGTAGTTCCGAGCGGTGTTTATTTCTATCGGCTGGAAACGGGACAATTTACCAGCACAAAAAAATTAGTCCTTTTAAAATAAAATTCCCATGAATAAGCATAAACAAAAAGCAATTGACTTTCTCGATGAAACAGAAACATTCATCGGAAAAGAACTCACAAATGGAATAGAGATACAAAAAATACTTGAATCAATCTTTAAGATGGGAAATAACCAGTTGCTTGAAGACCTCTCCTTTACATCAAAGTATGCAATTGGATTGATGTCTATATTAAACAACTTCTCCAATGAGGTGAGTGAGGAATATAAGTCCGGTATAAAAAAAGATTTTGAAGAAGCTGTTGAAAAACTAAAAGAGCTTATTAAAAATGCGATTTCAAATTTTTCGTCGGAAGAAAAAGCATCATTTGAATTTAGATATCTCGAACTGACTCAGACATCATTTACAAAGCTTATTTCACTCATCGAGGATTTTTCAAAAATTAAACTTTATCTAAATAGTCTAAAACAGAAAAACTAATCGTCAATTTCAGACCAAGTTCTCTCACCGCGAAAAAAATCAAGCATTTTGTTCTCAAACTCTTTCCGCATAGATTTGCGAACTTTAATTACAACCTTAACATTATCGGTGAAAATTGGATTTATCTCCTCAAGACTGTACTCGTTTAGAATTTTGGAAATATTGTTAAACTCTTCATATTTCAATTTGAACTTGAAAGTGCTGTATAAAAATTTTTGAATTTTTTTGACTTTAACAAGAACCTCATCTCCTGCTTGACTATAAGCTTTTCCAAGCGGGCCAATTCCGAGCTTTGTTCCTCCAAAATATCGAACTACTGCAACAAGTACATTGGTTAAGTTTTTTACCTTTATCGAGTTATAAATTTTAATCCCGGCAGTTCCGTGGGGTTCTCCAGCATCGGTATAATGAAAACTTTTTGAATCTGGTTCAAGTATGTATGCAAAACAAATGTGTGAAGCAGTATGATGTTCTTTTTGAATCTCACTTATCCTGTAAGCTGCATCAGCTTTTGAAGTTATTGGAAATGCAAAACTAATGAAGGTTGAGTTTCTAATTTTTAGGCTTTTTTGATAAGAATTTTCAATCGTTAGAAAACTATCAGGAAAAGATTGCTTTGAGTTCATGCTATAAATTTAGTTTAATTTTTTGTAAAAAAAGAAATCGAATTTGCTTTTTATACACTGACTGCTTAATATGAAAAGATAAATTTGTGTGTCTAACTGTACAAAATGGATAAGATAGTAATTAAAGGCGCCCGAGAGCATAATCTCAAAAATCTTGACCTCGAAATACCGAGGGATAGATTGATTGTTATTACTGGACTTTCAGGTTCCGGAAAATCCTCTTTAGCTTTCGATACAATATATGCTGAAGGTCAGCGTAGGTACATCGAAAGTTTATCCGCCTATGCACGTCAATTTTTGGGAAACATGGAAAAGCCTGATGTTGATTTAATTGAAGGATTAAGCCCATCTATATCGATTGAGCAAAAATCCACCTCAAATAATCCCAGATCGACAGTTGGAACTGTTACCGAAATTTACGATTACTTACGTCTTCTTTATGCAAAGGTCGGACGACCTCATTGCCCAAAGTGCGGAAAACTTGTTCAGAAACAAAATCCTGACCAAATATACGATTCAATATTTTCGGATTTCTTTGGGAAAAAAATCTTAATTCTTTCACCCGTAGTCCGTGGTAGAAAGGGGCACTATCGAGAATTATTTGATGAAGTCTCGAAAGATGGCTTTGTAAAAGTTCGTATTGACGGTGAAGTCAAAGAAATTGTAAAAGGAATGAAAACCGAGCGATACAAAGTTCACAACATTGAAATAGTTATCGACCGTGTTGAAGTTACCCGAAAATCTGAACGAAGAATCCGCGAATCGCTCGAAGTAGCTCTTGGCTATGGCAATGGAATGATAATCATTAATTCCAATGACATAGATAAAGTTTACAGTCGGTTGCTGGCTTGTTTAGATTGCGGTAAAAGTATTAATCAATTAGCCCCGAATTCCTTTTCATTCAATTCACCGTTTGGCGCATGTGAAGCATGCGAAGGACTTGGTGAAAAAAAAGAATTAGATTTAGATTTGATAGTTCCAGATTGGGAAAAAACAATCAACCAAGAAGGAATTGCACCATTCGGGAAGCCACGTGACACCTGGTTATTTAACCAACTTCGAGCTCTTGGTGAAATTTATAAATTCGACTTTGATATTCCGCTAAAAGATATTACAAAGTCAACAATGGATATTATTTTAAATGGTTCCGGAAAAGAAAAATTGACATTTCAATATAAACTTGGGAGCGGGCAGTCAGTTTCTTACACGCACCGTTATACTGGGATCATTCCGCAGCTTAAGCATTATCATTATAACACGAGCTCGAACAATGTGCGAGAGTGGATTGAAGCTTATATGAATACAACAAAATGTTCCATCTGTAATGGGCAAAGATTGAAGACTGAGTCACTGTCGGTAAAAATAATGGAAAGTAATATAAGCGATATAACTGCCCTCTCAATTCTTAGTGTAAAAGATTTTTTAGATACGGTAGAACTTACTCCACGGGAAATGGAAATTGCTCATCAGATCTTAAAAGAAATTAAAATGAGAATTGAATTCTTGTTGAATGTTGGTCTCGGATATCTAACGCTTGACAGAAGTGCGGTTTCACTTTCCGGCGGGGAAGCACAAAGAATTCGTTTAGCTACTCAAATCGGCTCACAGCTTGTTGGAGTACTTTATGTCCTTGATGAACCAAGTATAGGACTTCACCAAAGAGACAATTTAAAATTGATTGATTCACTTAAAAAATTGCGTGATCTTGGCAACACAGTAATTGTTGTCGAGCATGATAAAGAAACAATATTAAATGCAGACTATATAATCGATCTTGGTCCAGGTGCAGCAGAGCATGGCGGCAGCATAGTTCTCGAAGGAGATTTGGGCAAATTCCTTAAGAATGGAAATAATGCGAAGTCAATAACTATCGATTACTTAAAAAACAAAAAATCGATACCATTTAATTATTCAAAAAATAATGGTAATGGAAAATTCCTTGAACTTGTGGGGGCTCATGGAAATAATTTAAAAAATCTCACTGTTAAATTTCCACTTGGAAAATTCATCTGTATAACAGGCGTCAGCGGTTCAGGTAAATCGACACTAATTAATGATACACTTTCTAGAATTTTATTCAAGAAAATTTATCGTTCGAAAATTGTTCCGCTTCCATTTCAAGATATTAAGGGATTGGAACATATCGATAAAGTGATCGAGATTGACCAATCGCCAATCGGCAGAACACCGAGATCAAATCCGGCAACTTATACTGCATTGTTTACTTTAATTCGTGATTTATACACTCAACTTCCAGAATCAAAAATCAGAGGATACAAAGCCGGCAGATTCAGTTTTAATGTTAAAGGAGGAAGATGTGACGAATGCGAAGGTGACGGATTAAAAAAAATCGAAATGAATTTTCTCCCTGATGTTTATGTCTTGTGCGATGTATGTAAGGGAAAGAGATATAATAAAGAAACGTTGGAAGTAAGGTATAAAGGTAAATCGATTGCAGATGTATTAGATATGTCAGTCGAAACAGCACTCGAATTCTTCGAAGAACTTCCAAGAATAAAAAGAAAAATTAAAACCCTTCACGATGTTGGTTTGGGATACATTCGACTCGGGCAACAAGCAACAACACTTTCAGGCGGTGAAGCGCAAAGAGTCAAGCTCGCAACAGAATTAGCCAAGATCCAAACTGGAAAAACACTTTATATACTTGACGAACCAACAACAGGTTTACATTTTGAAGATGTTCGAATCCTTTTGGAAGTTTTGAGCGATTTAACTGATAAAGGAAATACCGTGATTGTAATTGAACATAATATGGATGTTATCAAAACTGCTGACTGGATCATTGACCTTGGGCCTGAAGGTGGTGATGCAGGCGGATATTTGATTGCCGAGGGGACCCCACTCGATTTATGTGTGAATCGAAGCAGTCATACTGGACAAATATTAAATAAAGAAAAAGATTTGAATTTTAAATGATTTATTTCTTGTATAAATAGTTGCATTCGGTAAAATAAATACTTCTTGACAAGCATAATCTAATCCTATAAATTTGCTCAACAAATTAATTATTCACAAAATAAAAAGGGTTTTTATGAAAATAGTTTCGAAAATTCTGTTCGTGACCTTAGTGATTGCACTTGTATCTGCAACTGCATTCGGTCAAGCTTATAAAAAAGGGGATAAAATGTTGAATGCCGGAATCGGCTTTGGATTTGGTTTTGGAACTGGTACTTCCGATTTACCGCCGATTAGTCTTGGTTTTCAATTTTTAAGCTTAGAGGATAAGATTTCACTTGGTGCGATTGTAGGTTATGCCTCTTCGACCGATGAACTAAATCTTTTCACAACGAAGTATACTTGGAAATATACTTACATCATAGTAGGAGCTAGGGGAGAATATCATCTATTGGAAAGTTCAAAGAATCTAGATGCATATGTCGGAGTCACATTGGGTTATAACAACGTTACTGTTACGACACCATCTGGATATGCCGGTGCTTATTCAGTTGGAGCTAGCGGATTGCTATATGGTGGTGTAGTTGGCGCCCGTTATTATTTCTCGCCGTCACTAGGTGTTTTTGGTGAATTTGGATATGGAATTAGCTATTTAACGGCTGGCGTTGCTGTTAAATTATAATTTACAAACTAGTTTATTTGTTAAACCGCTCTCTGAGCGGTTTTTTTATTTTAAATCCTTATAAAAATATTTGATTTCATAGTATAGTAATCTTATCTTTTCTTTAAATAATTTCATCACAAAAAAAAGAGGTTTATATGCGCCGGCTTATGTTCATTTCACTTTCACTTTTCTTTCTTTTTGGGTCGTTGGATTCTTTTGCCCAACCAAAAAGAGCAATTACAATAAATCCAATTGGATTAGTTTTCGGAACTTTCAACGCCCAATTTGAACTTGCCCTGAGCGAGAGGAATGCTGTCGCAATTCGAGGGAATTACGTAGGGTATGATATCGGTAGCTACAAAAACTCTGCATTTGGCGGAGGTGCGCACTATAAATGGTATTTTAATAATAAAGCCATCACAGGCATTTGGGCTGGACCAGCAGCTGATGTTTTACTCTGGACAGCGGATTGGGACGTATTCGGGATTAGCAAGAGTGAAACTACACTCTTTGCTGGAGTCGGTGCTGATTTAGGTTACAAATGGGCTTGGGGAAAATTTTGCCTTGAACTTTCTGCAGGGGGAAGATTTTATTTCGGCGAAATATCAGGACTAAGTTTTGGAGGATTTCTACCAAGTCTTGGCTTGGGTGTTGGTTACGCCTGGTAATTTTGCTAATAATTCTTTTAAAACCGCTCAAAGAGCGGTTTTTTTATTTTAAATAGATTGAATAACTTTGAGGCAAAATGAAATTACTATCTTATTAGAGAATTTGATGAGTAAACATTCAGAATTTCACACATTCCGCAGAGATATGAATGAAAAAATTCTTAACTGCGGCTTTAACGATTTTAAAAAATTTTTTGCTTTGGATACAAAAGCGTATCACGAAGGCGAAATTCCCTCGAAGTATAAAGAGTTGATGGGACTTACAGCCTCCATGGTTTTAAGATGCAACGATTGTATCTTCTATCATCTCGACCAAGCTATTAAGCTTGGAACTACGAAGAAAGAATTATACGAATCCATGAATATAGCATTGATAGTTAGCGGTTCGATTGTCATCCCTCACTTGCGGTATGCATTTTCTGTAATTGACGAATTATTGGAAAAGAAAAATGAAACTGATCTCACCTAAGTACATTGTAACTGTAAATCCTCGACGAGATATTTTGCACAATCACTCGATATTGATTGACGAAAATTACATTAAGAAAATCGAATTAACTGAAGTCCTAAAAGCCGAAGCACAAAATGAAATCTGTGATTTTATTGATGTGCCGAACTTAATTTTAATACCTGGATTCGTTCAAACGCATATACATCTTTGTCAAACAATGTTCAGAGGTTTAGCAGACGATCTTGAACTCTTAGATTGGCTTCAATATAAAATTTTTCCTTTTGAGGCGGCTCATTCGAAGGACTCAATGAGAGCATCTGTACAGCTCGGGCTGGCTGAACTAATCCGAGGCGGAACTACTACAATACTCGATATGGGAAGCATTAATCATTCTGAATTAGTCTTTGAAGAATTACAAAAATTTGGAATGCGTGCATTTCACGGTAAAGCGATGATGGATATAAACGAAATTTTTCCGAAGCTTAAAGAGAGTACGAAACAATCGTTAAAATCTTCAGAAGAACTTGCAAGAAGATTCCACAATTCAGCAGGGGGAAGGATTAAATATGCTTTTGCCC
>VGVX01000032.1 GCA_016873845.1 Ignavibacteria bacterium | reverse complement strand
ATAGTTTCATTAGATTATCAATTATAAAAAATACAAAACAAAGATAACAGTTTGATCGATGGAAAGCTTAAATGAACTAAGGTTTTTGCCAAACTTTGTCTCAAAAATTAAAATGAACTTACCTCTTAATCTTTTCCAAAAAATTCTTATTATTAGGAAGAAATCATTAGCGTTATACGGATACAACGATCAAAATATCAATTCTCCAAACTATTCCAAGTCTTAAATGAAAAAACGAAAATCCCCAAAAATATTTGTCCTCGATACCAATGTAATTCTTCACGACTCAAGTTGTCTGCTTCAGTTTGAGGAGAATGACATAATCATTCCACTTACTGTAATTGAGGAACTCGATCAATTTAAAAGAGGAAGCAATACAATCAATTTACATGCACGCGAATTTGCTCGCACATTGGATTCTCTTACTGGCTCGGAACTATTTGACGGCGGAGTTTCGCTTGGGAGAGGAAGGGAAAAATATCAATTTGGATAAGTAAAGGCGTCAATAACGAAATTAAGGAAATGTTTCGCGAAGATACTCCTGACCACAGGATCCTGAGTTCTGTTTTAGATGTGCAAAATAAATTCAAAGATAACCGCCAAGTAATTCTTGTAACAAAAGACGTAAATCTTCGGACAAAGGCGAAAGCTCTTGGAGTTTTTTCAGAAGACTATACAACTGATAGAATCAGCAGCATCGAAGATCTTTATAGGGGAAAAGAAGTGGTAGAAAATTTCGATGATGATTTGATTGTACAATTATATCATCCACCGTACGAAATTCCTGCCCGAAAAATAATTAAAGAATACAAACTTGATGCTGTCGCGAACAAATATTTTATTTTTAAGAATTCTTCTCGCTCGATTTTGACTTCACTAAATTTTAATCTGGAAACGTTTTCGAAATTGGACAAAAAACCAGCTTATGGAATCATGCCTCGAAATGCAGAACAAACATTCGCTGTTGACGCTCTAACGGACGATTCAATTCCACTAGTTACAATCACAGGTAAAGCAGGCACGGGAAAAACTTTATTGGCGATTGCCTGTGCGCTTCAAATCAAAAAAAATTACAGACAGATTTACATCGCGCGCCCGGTTGTTCCGTTAAGCAATAAAGATATCGGATTTCTGCCTGGCGATGTTCAAAGTAAAATCGAACCATACATGCTTCCGTTGTGGGATAATCTGAAAGTAATCCAAGATCAGTTCTCCGAGAATGATAAATCTTATCAACTCATAAATAATATGATAAAGGAAGAAAAGCTGATAATCACTCCTTTGACATACATCCGCGGCAGAAGCTTGCAAAGAATTTTCTTTATAGTTGACGAAGCCCAGAATCTCACTCCGCATGAAATAAAAACAATTATCACACGAGTCGGCGAGGGAGCAAAAATTGTATTTACTGGGGATATTTATCAGATCGATCATCCATATCTTGATTCTGAATCGAATGGACTTTCATACCTGATTGAACATTTTAAAGGACAAAAACTGTATGCTCATATCAATCTCGAAAAAGGGGAAAGATCTGAACTCGCTGAATTAGCGTCAAATCTTTTATAACTCAGTCAAAATATCTGTAACAAATGCTGTGGTTCTTCGTCTAAAAATAAAAGTCAGAGGAGATAAAATGAAAACATTAGTTACAAGACCAACAATAAACTTAATGCGCTTATCAATTCTTCTATTAGTGTTTTTCACTTACACAAATTTAATGGGATGTATTCATTTAAGTTTTAACCATCATCCTGATGATCCCAAAATGGAACTCATAAAAGAAAAGACGCTTCAAACTCAGGAAGGGAAGAATTTATATCTTTCAACTGCCTCTGGAGATGTGCGAATTAATTCGTGGGATAGAAACGAAGTACAAGTAAAGATTTACGGGAACGATAGAGCAAGGGACAAAATGAAATTCGCCATTGAGGAATCTGGAGAAGGAATTAAAGTCGAAGGTAAAAGCTCGACTTCAAGCTGGCTTTCATTTTGGAAAAGCACAAGAGTGAGATATGAAATTGTGATTCCGAAAAAATATAACAGCAAAGCTTCAACTTCAGGCGGGGATATATCTCTAGATAATTTAGATGGAGCAGTAAAGTTCAGCACATCAGGTGGAGATATTAGAGTTCAAAACGTTTCTGGAAGAGTCGATGCCTCAACGTCAGGCGGCGATATTCGGTTGATGAGTATCTCTGGTCCGATCAAATGCAGCACTTCTGGCGGCGACATTTCTATAAAGGAATCCAAAGGGGATGTTTCAACTTCAACATCTGGAGGGGATATTTCATTGCAATGTGCGGATGGAAAAATAGGTGCATCAACAAGCGGCGGCGACATTCGAGTAGATTACTCAGGTTCAAATCAAGGAATAAAATTAAAAACTTCCGGAGGAGATATTTCACTTAAGGTCGATTACGATTTTGCAGGTAATGTTGATCTATCTTCACTTGGCGGAGATGTTTCGTGTGATTTAACAATGACCGCTGTAACAAAAAAGAAATCCTCTTCATTGATCGGCGCAGCAAACAGTGGCGGACCTGAAGTCGAGTGCTCAACTCTCGGTGGTGATATACGAATAAGGAAAAGATAAACGTTAGGATTATTATTCATAACTGAATTAACGGTTCATCTTTGTGGACTATGAGTCTTAGTGTCTTAGTGGCAAAATAAATAGTCACAGCCACTATTCACGAAGACACAAAGGATCAAAAAAGTACTTTTGTGATCGCTCCCTGCCTTTCTCCCTTAAACCGAACTACCAAATTTTACCTTTCACAATTGACTAAATGGAATTGCTTTGTTAAGTTATCGTCAGATTTGTCTCACTCTTTATAGAAAAATTTGAACAATAGAGAAGCGGTTATTTTAACTGCCGATTTTAATTATAATAAACGAAATTCTTTTTTAAGGGAGATATGTGCAACGCTGCTGAACGAATATGAGTGCAAACATCGAAAGGACATTGTAATGCCCATTAAACTTCTGGTTCATTCTTTGAAGACTCTTGTCGCTGTTTTCTTGCTCTTCTTAGGTTGCAAAGATATTACCAACTCAACCGATGGTAAACCACCATGTGGCGGACACGCGCCAGGCATTGTGCCCGCGCCAGCTTACGACAGTCCTATTTGGCATCCAAGTGGTAAATTCATCGGATTCAATCACACACCGCTTGTAAGCATTAGTTATCCCTATGGACAAGGTTGCTGGGGTCAACAGCATTTTAACGGAGACTCAACAGGCTTCTGGCTGATCAATTCGGATGGAACCAACAAGAAGAGGGTTTTTCCTTACACTCTGCAGACGCCCGCATGGTCGCCGGATGGAAAGTGGATTTCATTTGTTTTGGGAGCGCAGATTTTCAAGATGCGTTTTACAGGGACAACGTTTGACACAACAACCCTTACACAGCTTACCTTTGAAGGCCGCAACTTCTTCCCCGCCTGGAGTCCTGACGGACAGTGGATTGCATATGATTCCAATTCAGAAAGTCCAAATGGGATGAACTTCATTTGGTTGATGAGGCGTGATGGATCAGAAAAACGTAGAATCATCTATGAACCTTCACAAGGCGAAATTCGAATGCCACACTGGTCTTCAGAGGGAGCCAGAATCGTACACATCAGGTATCTCGTTGGGACTTTTTCATCAGAAATCTTCACGATGGACTCCAGTGGAGCAAGCCCAAGAAGGCTCACGGTAGATAATTGGACAGACCGCCATCCCCGCTACTCGACGCATGTGACAACTATAGCATATTTGTCGAACAGTAATATCTGGATAATGGACTCAACTGGAAACAACAGGCGACAACTTACGACTTGGGGAGTTGATGGTGATTTCGGCCTCCCATTTAGCTGGTCGCCAGATGGCAGCAAGATAATTTACACACGATATCAATCAACCGATTGGACGTATGCCAACGGAACGATCTGGGTGGTGAATGTCGAGACAGGGGAAAAACAACAACTTACTTTTAACCTTCCAAGAAAGTAGTATGGGTCATGAACAAGAAACCTGGTGATGCAGTATTAGGGTATGAATCGTTAAGAAAGAAAAAGCCCTCGCGGGCGCTTCACCACAGAAGAAACAAACGTATGCGTTCTGTTCGATACTTCATATGGCTCACGCTCGCGCTCTGCCTGAACACCTGCAAGGACACTGGCAACCCCGTCAACGGCAAGCCGCCTTGCCCACCTATCCGCATTGGAGCGCCCTCTCCTTATAGCGAGCCCGTCTGGCATCCAAGTGGACAGTTTATTGGATTCAATTATCTTCCGCTCGTTCGAATTACCTATCCCTATGGGGAACATTGTCAGGGACAATACGAGTGGAACTTGGATTCTTCCGGATACTGGTTGGTCAATCCCGATGGAACGAGTCTACGCCGCATTTTGCCATACTTTCTGGAGATGGTTTCTTGGTCACCGGATGGTGAATCGATTGTCTTCGGAGCAGGGGCACAGATATTCAAGATGCGTTTTACGGGAACGACATTTGACACAACGACAGTAACTCAATTGACGTTTGAGGGTCGTAACTTCTTCCCGGCCTGGAGTCCAGATGGAGAGTGGATTGCGTATGATTCCAATTCAGAAAGTCCAAATGGGATGAACTTCATTTGGTTGATGAGGCGTGATGGATCAGAAAAACGTAGAATCACCTATGAACCTTCACAAGGCGAAATTCGAATGCCACACTGGTCAGCTAACGGGAATAAGATTACCCATATCAGGTATCTAGTTGGTGCATTTTCATCAGAAATTTTCAGCATGGATTCTAATGGTACAAATCCCAAAAGGCTCACGCTTAATAACTCAACGGACTATTATCCCCGCTACTCGCCGGACCCCGCTATTGGCGGGGCAGGTGGAACAAAGATTGCGTTTTGGTCAAAGCTGGGCGATGGTTTGGGAAACATCTGGGTGATGAATGCCGACGGCTCGAACCCTCAGCAGCTCACAACGGAAGGGACAACGGATTGGCTTTCGTGGAGTCCTGTCGGAAGACGGATTGTCTATGTGAATCACAGCTGGACCGACTGGACGTATGCCAATGGAACGATCTGGGTGGTGAATGTCGAGACAGGGGAAAAACAACAACTTACTTTTAACCATCCAAAGAAGTGATAGGAGGTGATTTCCATATTAGATGACTGAAAAATAGAAAAGCCTCTTGCGGCAGCGTCTCAAGAAGAATCTTGGCCAGGAAAATCGATTCTTAAGTACGCATTGCACGTCAAGAGGCTTCTTCTTTGAAGAATATAGGATAATTCATCGAATCACAACAATTAATCCTGGCCAAGGAGATACGACAATGTTATCAAGAACGTCCTTCGCTTTATTGATTGCCAACTTGCTTTACTTTGGCATTTATTCGTTTGAAAGCCTTCTTGCTCAGGTCCCGAATCCGGATGTAGATAGAGAGGTCATTGTCATGTTTGAAGGAGGGACGCCGGAAATCCCGGAATCGATTTCGGAATCCACCGTGGAGAGGCTTCTGCTCGTTTTACCTGCAATCAGGAGTCTTTTGCTTCAGCATGGAGTAGATCGTGTTCGCAAGGCTTTTCCGGACTTCAATAGAGCTGATACTTTGCGGATAACGCCTGACGGTTGAGCAGTCGGCTCTATGAATCTATCGCGCATCTTTGTCTTGCGGCTGCTAGCAAATCGGAACCGCGATTCTCTGATTGCACGCCTTATTCAGTTACCGCAGGTTCTCTATGCAGAACCGAATGCTCTCGTGCGCATGCGTGCTGTTATTCCAAATGATACGCACTTTGGTTTACAGTGGGCATTACGAAATACGGGCCAATCCGGGGGAACACCCGGCGCGGATATCAAAGCTACAGATGCCTGGGATATCTTTCAGGGTTCTTCTTCGGTAAGGATAGGAATTGTTGACGTGGGAAGAGTTCAAAACACTCATCCAGAATTCGCCAACCGCATCGGCGGCAACTTCAACACCGCAATCTCTGATCACGCTACCCACGTAGCAGGTATAGCGGCCGCGAAAGGAAACAATAGCGCTGGTGTTGCTGGTGTGGACTGGAATGCCCAGATCAATACTCAAACAATCGCGGGTGATATTCCAAGCCAAGCAATTGCAGTAAGAGCGGCAGTGGACTCAGGATCGCACGTTACGAATAACAGCTGGGGACAGGGGAGCAATACCTTTTCAGTGACTCTGAAACAAGCCTTTGTGTATGCTTATAAACACAATGTGTCCTCGGTGGTCGCAATGGCCGCAACATATTCCCCAGAGGATTACCCAAACGCTTATGGCGCCGGGATTATTAACGTGGCAGGTACAACAGACAGAGATGCCGCGGCATCATATACGGTTCAGAGAAACTATGTTGACGTTGCCGCTCCTGGAGGCGATTGGAACTCAGGTCGAATCTATTCAACAATACCAACAAGCACATACGGCTACATGTACGGCACCTCCATGGCCGCTCCGCATGTTGCCGGCATTGCTTCGCTCCTTAAAGGCTACAACCCTAACCTTTACAACGACGACATCGAAAACATCATTAAACTATCGGTTGATGACAAAGGTCCAGCAGGTTGGGATCCTGAATATGGTACTGGTCGCGTCAATGCGAAAAAGGCATTGGATTACTTGAGGTCGCCGTACACACTGCAGCAAAATTCAGCGAGCGGCTCAACTTATCTTGGTCCTTATTCGCCGATGTTGTACTTAGATAGGCCAATGTATGGTGTTCCAGGGCTGCAGGATGGTATTTATGACGTAAAGGCATACGAGGTCCTTCGAGACGTTACATTCCAAAGTTATGAATCTATTCCCTCTGTTTGGGGACGCGGCGTTGCAACGATAGGGTACTCACCTATTCAAGGGCCAGATTACGCAATTTGGGGAATGGGTTGGTGCGAACCTGTAGCAGGGACCATTACAACGAATAGTGTAACACTCCGTACGTTTGTTTACGAAGTTGGAGATTACCGCTGGATACCGGAGATCTCAGATTATGAGTTCTTTAGTTATGGTTTTTATCCAACTACTCCAACAAATGCAAGTTACGCCTATTCAGTCCTTGGGATACTTTCCCGTCAAGGTTGGGCTGAACAGGGGGCTTTGGCAAAGATCGTCCCAGGACAATTTGCGCTATCTCAAAACTATCCCAATCCCTTCAATTCTTCAGCGACAATTAAGTATCAGTTACCAGCGGATGGCGCTGTAAGGATGTCAGTTTTTAATGTGCTTGGTCAAGAGGTTGTGACACTTGTCAATGAGTCGAGATCTGCAGGCTTCTATACTGCACGGTTTGATGCTTCACATTTGCCGAGTGGTGTATACTTTGCGAGAATTTCCGTAACCTCAAGCGAAGGAAAACCAATCGTCCAAACGATCAAGATGCAGGTCACAAAATAGTGTGAGTTCGGCAGCGCTGTATATAATTAGCAAAATACCGACGCTCTCCGCCTTCGGCGGATCTCTCAATGCTGTTGCTAATCCCCATGCGCTTCACCCATCGGGACAACAGCATTGCAGTGTTTTGCTAAACGTTATTTTAGATGAATCAATTAATCAATAACTTAAACTCATCCTTTAACTTCTCCTCTATTTGTTACTTCTATCCCTTTGTATTATTTTGAAATCGGAAAAATAACAAATCCTTAACAGCTTTTATTGATCATTTGAAAAAAGTTCTATTTATAGTTTACCATTTCCCACCTGCGGCTGGTGCGGCGACTCAGCGGATTTTAAAATTTTTAAAATACTTGCCCAAGTTCGGCTGGGAAGGTAGTGTGTTGACTGTCGATGAGGTCGATTATCCTGATCTTGATTATAGTTTGATTGAAAAAATTCCTGCTGGTACAAAAGTTTATCGGACAAAATTTTGGACTCCATTTGGAATTTATAGAAAACTGACTGGACGTCAACCAAAAGAAAAAATTCCTATAGCATTCATAAAGCATGATCATAAGTCGCTCGCTGAGAAGATTTCCGTCTTCTTGAGATTGAATTTATTTCTACCAGATGCGAAAGTCGGATGGATACCTTACGCAGTAAAAGAAGGATTGAAATTAATTCGAGAACAAAAAATTGATGCAATAATCAGTTCAGGTCCTCCGCATACTTGCCACATAATTGCAAGAAATATCAAAAGAAAAATCGAAGTGAAATGGATTGCCGACTTTCGGGATCCTTGGACAGACATCGATTATTACTCTGGAATGAAGCGAACAAAACTTGCCGAGTGGTGCGATTCGAGAATGGAAAAAAGCGTTCTCAAGGAAGCAGATTCTATTATTTCGGCAAGTGATGGTTACTTGAACATTTTAAAATCTAAGGGAGTTATAAATCATTACGAAGTGATTACAAACGGTTTTGATCCCGATGATTTTATTGATATTCCAAAAATTCAGACAGATAAATTTATTATTACATACACTGGTAATATGCCCATCACAAGAAATCCAGAAATGCTATGGCAAGCACTTGATGATCTTATTGAACAGAATAGTGATTTCAACCAGAAATTCGAGTTCAGGTTTGCCGGTGTGATGGATGAAGAAATTCGCTCTGAAATTAAGGGTAGAAAATTCTTTAGCAATTTCAAAGACTACGGATATGTAAGCCACAGCAAAGCGATTGAATTGGTTTTCAATTCTCATCTTTTAATAATGATTGTGAATAAAGTTGAAACAAGCAATGAAATTTTACCCGGAAAGATTTTTGAATACATTGCAACTGGAAATCAAATAATGGTGATCGGCCCGGAAGAAGGAGAAGCTAGCAAATTGATAAAACAGGTCGGGCAAGGAGAAGCATTTAACTATCATAAAAAAGATGAGATGAAAAATTATCTAATCAATAAATTTGAAGCTTTTAAAGATGGAAAACTCGAGAAACTGTTTTCAGATTCTTGCAGCCAATATACGAGGGAAAAGTTAACTGAAAAGTTGTCTAAGGTATTAAAAGCGTAATGAGATTGTGTTTTAAATCTTTATTGAAGCTTTGCTAATTATCATAATGTAAACCGATAGCAAATCATCCCTCCATTGTTTATTTTGCAACCGCTAAATGACATTTTTTTTGATTCATGGAGTTTTAATTAAATGGTAAAGCAAACGCGCAAGCAGACTCATAAAAAACAGCAGCAGAGTTTTTTCACTCAGTTCTCGATTACGAAGTTTATTCCTGAGAAGTATCAGGATTTAGTTTTTCTTCTTATTCCGTTCATTCTGCTTTATGTATTTTTCGGAGATGTGTTTTTGGGAGCGAAGACGTTTGTATCCGGTGATATCACCTCTTCAAAGTCTATGGAAAGTTATCTTGCTTATGCCCGTGAAAATAATACTCAGCCCCTTTGGAATCCGTATATCTTTCTTGGAATGCCCGCTTATATAACTGAGATAAATGCCCGTTCATTCGATCTTCTGCTTGCTATAATTGTTTTTGTTCAAAAAATATTTCAGTCATTGACGTCTGAGTTTTCCGCCGGACCTACTCTTTATTTTTATGTTCTTGCTTTGTCAACTTACTTTTTACTTAGGAACAAGGATGTTGAACGACTTATTGCTTTATTTGGTGCAATCGCTGTTACATTTTCAACAGGAATGATAATTTTTATAGCAATCGGGCATAATACAAAGATGCTCACACTCTGTATGATCCCGCTTGTCTTTTTAATTCTTGAAAAATTCCGTGACAGATTTAATCTTTTTTATTTTCTGCTGTTGATACTTGCTATCCACGCACAGCTTCTTTCGGCACACTTGCAGGAAATCTTTTATGCATTTTTCGCAGTAATGATTTTTTATGTTTACTTTATACTCCGAGATATAATTCAAAAAAGAAAAGAAGAGGCACTAAAGCTTATCCGTTCCGGTTTATTGTTTGCCGCTGCGGCAATTATTGCGGTCTTTATGTCAATCGATCAATACTGGGCAATTTACGAATATAATCCGACTTCAATCCGCGGGACTCAAAGTATTGCAGAAAAGTTTCAAGATGCCGGTAAGAAAGCCGGTGAGGGACTTGATTACGAATATGCGACCAACTGGTCTTTCAGTCCAGGTGAAGTTCTCACCTTTATAATGCCTTCATTTTACGGATATGGCAATTCAATTTATCAAGGGGAGCTTTCACAGAATCAACCTGTAGAAGTAAATACTTATTGGGGACAAATGCCCTTCGTCGATGTGCCTCAGTATATGGGAATTCTAATTTTTGTTTTTGCATTGTTCGGATTATACTACAGAAGAAAGGAACCATTCGTTCAATTTCTCGGGATTCTCTCATTCGTTTCACTGCTTATTTCTTTCGGAAGAACTTTTCCTGTTTTCTATGACTTTATGTTCTACTATTTTCCATTGTTCGACAAGTTTCGAGTGCCCAGTATGATTTTGAATTTACTGCAGATTTCATTTCCAATTCTTGCTGCACTTGGTGTTGCACATTTTGTCAGAGAGAAAAATGCCGGACGTCCAATCAAAGACAATCTGGTAAAATATTTTCTTTTTGGATTTGCGGGACTTTTTGTCCTTTCGATAATTTTGAAAGGCGGGCTCGAAAGTTGGTACTTAGATCTTCTATCCCAAAGCCAAAAAGTACAAAGAGAATTATTCCAATATACTTATGACATGTTCATGAGTGATACAATGATTAGTTCTGCGATTGCTGTAATTGGGATTGGACTACTTTATGGATTTTTAAAAAACAAAGTCAGTAAAGAATTTTTCATCGCAATAGTTATAGTTTTAACAGTTTTTGATTTGTTCAGTATCAGCTCACGCGGAATGAAAAAGTTCGATGAGAGTGAGATGGATCAAAATTTTGAAGCCCCCTCGTATGTGAATGAAATTAAAAAGGATTCAAGTCTTTATAGAATATTAAATCTGAAACAGGATGGTTCCCTTGGTTCCTTTAATCAGCATTCGAATTATCACGTTTCGTTTCTTCTTCAAGATTTTTATGGATACAGTGGAGCGAAACCGAGAACCTACCAGGACTTAGTCGATGTAATTGGAGTTTCTAATCCAACTCTTTGGCGAATGTTAAATGTAAAATATATTATTACCGATAAACCATTTGGTGACAGTTTAATAAAGCCAATTTTCTCAGATGAAAAATCTTCGGTCCAATTAAATGGTGGGGCACTACCGCGCGCTTATTTTGTGAATCGATATGAAGTTAAGCAAACTCCTGAAGTGTTGAATATGATCAAACGCAACGAATTTGATCCACTTGATGTTCTGTTCTTTGAGACAGACCAAAATCTTGATCTTCCAAATATTGATCCTCCAACGAATGATGCTTATGTGAACATCACGAAATATGTTTTCGAAACCATCAATATAGAAGTAAACGCAACTGGAAATAATCTTTTATTCCTCGGAGATACCTATTATCCAATTGGATGGAAAGCATTCATTGACGGAAAAGAGACGAGAATTTACAGAGCAAACCATGGATTTAGAGCAATTGTAGTTTCGCCGGGAAAACACAAGATTGAATTTCGATATGAACCTGATAGTTATTTTATCGGTAAAAATATATCACTTGGATTAAATATATTGATTATTGGACTTCTCGCAGGTGTACTGGTGATGAACTATAAAAAGAAAAAGAAAGTTAAAACTGAATCTTAAGATTATTGACTTCACGATTAATAAATATTTTTCACAAATCTAGCCATTCAGCCAAAACAATACTCTTAATCGCTTTTGAAGACTCAATCATTATCGATGAGATAATAGAACAATACCCGAATTCTAATATAACTATTCTAACTAAGCGAGATATTTCGGGTAAGTCAGTGAAAGAGATAGTTAAGTTAGCAAGAGCAGAAAATTATGATTTGGTAATATTATCAAATCGTAACTCACAAGTTAATAGAACCGCAACATCACTTAAACTTCTAGCTCTCGCCTCAAGAGGAAAAAATAAACTTATTTTCTTTGATGATGAGCATCTTTATAGATTCACTAATATAGCACTGGTGGCAAATATTTTACCACGGTTACTGTTAGGTTCATTACTCGGAATTTATATTTATATCAAGGCAAGCTTATATTTTCTTTTCGCCTCTCATTATTGGAAGAAAATAAATATCCCTCCAGTTGTTAAAGGAAATAAGATCGCATATCTGCGTACTGATTTATCGGGGCGGGTAATTGCTGGCGGATCACTTACTCATATTAAAGGATTCGCAAGCGGTGCGAGGGAACTTGGTTTCGAGGTGATTTTCCATTCTGATTATCCAGTAGTTTCTGAACCTTTAACAATCATTATTAAACCGAATAAGCTGTTGGATTTTTTCGATGAGCTTCAGCTTATCGATTATCATTTCAGATTCATCCGTGAAGCAAAAAAACTTTTCAAAAAAGAAAAACCGGATTTGATTTATCAGCGGCATTCGATTTTTAATGCATCTGGAATTGCACTTTCAAAATATTTTTCAATCCCAATTATTTTAGAGGTCAACAACTCAGAAGTCTGGGGGAAGAAGAATTGGAGCCGGCTCGTTTTCGAAAAACTCGCTGCGAAAATTGAAAATATTGCTTTTCGAAATGCGAATATAGTTAGTGTCGTAAGCGAGATAACAAAAGAACAAATTATTCCGCTCGGTGCGTCTGAACAAAGAATTGTTGTAAATCCAAATGGAGTAGATGTAAGCAAATTTTCACCAGATGCAGATTCTTCGGAAATTAAAAATAAGTTTAATCTGAATAATAAATTTGTGATTGGTTTTATTGGGACCTTTACACGATGGCACGGAGTTGAAATTTTATTCGAAACAGCCATAAACGTTTTGTCTGATAGAAAAAATATTGTATTTCTTTTAATCGGAGATGGAAACTTAAAAGCAAATCTTGAGTCAAAAGCTCGTGAATTAAATATCGCTAATAAAATTATCTTCACAGGGATAATTCCTCATGAAGAAGCACCAAAATTTCTTTCCGCCTGCGATATATTAGTTTCACCGCACCTTGGATTTGAGACAGGACAGAAATTTTTTGGTTCGCCAACAAAACTTTTTGAATACATGGCAATGGGCAAGCCGATAATCGCGAGCGATCTTGAACAAATTGGAAAAATAATTCGACATAAAGTTAACGGAATTAAGGTAAAACCAGGTGATGTTGAAGAACTAGCATCGGCAATTCTGGACTTAATTGATAATGCGGATTTGAGAAGTTTAATCGGGGCAAATGCACGCAAGAACGCCGAGCAGAATTACACTTGGAAAATGAATGCCGAGCGTGTTTTAAGCAAAGTTAAAAGTTCGTAAAGTTCTTAAAGTTTGTAAGGTACTTTTATTATTCGGGGATCGTACTAATTCTCTACCTTCTTTCCCTTTCGATTATAATTTCTCGTCTGGAATTCCAAACATTTCAGTGTTAAGAACACGATTCCTTTGTTCGAGTTAACTAATAAAATATTAACTTTATGAACCTTAAAACTTAATTCTTAGTGATTGTCCATTGCCAATTCTCAATTGTCCATTTAAATAAACATCCCACGATCATTCATACCATTTATTTATATTTTTCCCACATTTTGTTTGGCACAGTTCTGGTCATAATAAAGTTGAAAACTAAAAACCAAAGAGGTTAAAAATGAAAAAGCTAATATTGATATTTGCAATTTTTATCGGTGGATTCACACTTGAAGTCGAAGCCTACCATAAAGCTCATCCTGCGCCAGTTTCATTCAACTTTTTCTATTCATCCTTATCACCGTACGGCGAATGGATTGAAGTCGATTATGGTCTTTATGCTTGGCGTCCAATGAGAGTAGTTTATGGATGGAGCCCTTACACTCGCGGTCGCTGGATTTGGACAAATCATTATGGATGGTATTGGGACTCATTCGAACCATTCGGATGGGCGGTTTATCACTACGGAAGATGGTACTATGACGATTATTATGGTTGGATTTGGATTCCTGATAATGAGTGGGGGCCTGCGTGGGTTGAATGGAGATATAGCGATGATTACATCGGCTGGGCACCGCTTCCACCATATGCTGTGTTCAGTATTTCGATAGGAATTAGATTTACAACTCATTGGCATTCGCCATATCATTACTGGCATTTTATACCATACCGTTATTTCTGCGGATATGAAGTTAATAATTATTTAGTTGGAAGCCGCTATAAATATCGAATCTACAATAATTCAAAATATAGAAGCGATTATGGTTATGAACGTGGTAGAGTAGTTAATAGAGGACTTGAAAGAGACTTCGTCGAGCGCAGATCAGGTTCAAGAATTGTCGACAGGGATATTGTAGAAACAACACGTCTTAGAGATATTTCAGGTTCTCGAGATCGTGATAGGGTGACAATCTATCGTCCTGGTGAGGATGATTTAAAACGTTCTCGTACAAATGACATTGAAGTTACAAAACTCGATCGCAACACTTCACTTGAAACTTCTCGCGTTGAAATCGGGAGAAGAGAAAGAACAGAACCAAGATCAATAGAACGAGAAGTATTTGACAGGAATCCAAGGTCCAATGAGAATGAAAGAAATCGTGAAATTAAACCGAGAGTTGAAGAACGAGAAACTGAACGAAACTCACGCGTTGAACCTCGAAGAAACGAGGAACCGAGATATGAAAGACCGAATGTTGAAAGTCCAAGAATTGAGGAACGACCTCGCATTGAAAGAAAAGAAGAACCAAGAAGATACGATCCACCTAAAAGAGATGAACGTCCAAGAATCGAAAATAAACAACCTGATGTAAGAACATCTCCTCAGATTGAAAGACGTTCTGAACCTCGTCAGACTCCACCTGCCGAAAGGAGAGTTGAACCAAGGCGCGAAGAAAATCGTTCACGAGACATGAATCGTGACAATTCCAAAAGACGTAACGATGACTCAGGAAATAGAGATAGACGAAGGTAAACGGGCAAAATTATCACACCAAAGAGCGGACTAGTCATCCGCTCTTTTTTTTGAAAACTAAGATTTGTTCTATAGAATTAATTTATTTTAATTCTTAATTTAATCTCGAATTTAGAAGGTATATACTATGACTTACTTAACTGATAGAATCACAATTGACGACAACATCTGTAACGGGAAACCAACAATTAGAGGAAAAAGAATTACTGTTCAGACTATTCTTGAATATTTAAGTGCAGGCGAAACCAGCGAAGAAATTTTAAAACAGTATCCTACTCTCGAGCCTGAGGATATCACTGCATGTTTAAAATTTGCAGCGAGTCTTTCAGATAGAACAATCAAAATTCGAGAGGTAGTATAATTGCCAAAGTTTATTGTTGATGCTAATCTTCCATAATATTTTTCACTCTGGAAGTCTGAAGATTATATTCATGTGAGAGATTTGAACGATTCACTTTCTGATTCTGAGATTTGGGATTACGCTAAAATCAATAATCTTACAATTATTTCAAAGGATAGTGATTTTTCTAATAGAATTTTAACTCAAACGCATCCGCCACGAGTTATACACATAAAAATTGGCAACCTTAAAATTCGGGAGTTATTTCAAGTACTCGAAAAGCTTTGGGAGGAAATTCTTGAATTCAATTCAAAGTACAAACTCGTTAATGTTTTTCGTGACCGTATAGAAGGTTTTGGTTAATTGATCTTTTGAATCAGTGTGCGTCAGTTTCAAAGAATCTTTTTAATGAAAAACCCAATCCGAGTAAAAACGGATTGGGTTTTCTTTAAATCATTTAATCTTTAAATATTTTAATTACTCTTCAACTTTTGCACGCATTGTATCCCACATCATATAGAGCAGGACTAAGGTGAACATCACTAGAGCAAGCAATTCTGCTCCATGAGTTTCGGCCCAATCGACATTCATCCAGTTGAAACCTGCAAAGCGCAGCAAAGCACTAAACACACCAAATAAAGCACCGCCGGCAATAAATCCTGACGCAATTAAAGTTCCACGTGAGAATCTTGCATTGTTCAGTTTCTCATCTTTCGATCGTGTTTTTGCCCAATGTGCGATCAATCCGCCGATCAATAATGGTGTGTTCAAATCGAGTGGAATGTACATTCCCAGTGCAAAAGCTAAAGGGGAAATTTTCAACCATGTAACAAGCAAAGCGATAACAGCACCGACCAGATAAAGCATCCAAGGTGCCGGAATGTTTGACATTAATGGCTGAATTACTGCAGCCATTGCGTTCGCTTGAGGAGCAACCAACGAACCTTTTCCAACAAATCCATAAGTCTCATTCAGAATTAAAATCACAAATCCAACAGTGGCTGCTGAAATCAATGTGCCAAGGAATTTCCAGCTTTCCTGTTTTTTGGGAGTTGAACCGAGCCAATATCCAATTTTCAAATCTGTGATGAATCCGCCGGCCATAGATAATGCCGTGCAGACAACTCCGCCGATTATTAATGCACTGACCATTCCAGAAGTCCCAGATAATCCAATCTGAACTAATATTACTGACGACAATATTAAAGTCATTAAAGTCATTCCGGAAACCGGATTTGTACCAACAATTGCAATCGCTGTAGCTGCAACAGTCGTAAATAAAAACGCAATAATTAAAACAATCAGTAATCCAACAAATGAATGCCATAGATTAAATACAACTCCGCCGGCAAAAAATATGAAAATTAAAATTGCAACAAATAAAATCAGTAAAACATTGAACATCATTTTGATGTCGAGCTGAGTTCGTGGAATTTCATTCTGGTCACTTGCCTTCTTGTGAAAGATTTCATTCCATGCTAAGCTCACAGCATCACGAATAATTTTTGACGAACGCAGTATCCCGATAATTCCTGCCATTGCGATTCCGCCGATTCCAATGTGCCGAACATAATTTCTGAAAATCTCTTCTGCACTCATCTCTGAGATTAATTTCGTAGCTGTTGCACCGAGTGGAGATGTTAATCCTTGTCCGATTTCGTTAAACAACGGAATTAATACAAACCATGAGAGAAATGAACCTGCACAAATGATGATCGCAAATTTCAATCCTACGATATATCCAAGTCCCAACACCATAGTCAAAGCATTAACTTTAAAAACCAGCTTAGCTTTGTCAGCGAGGATTTCCCCATAATGAAAAATTCTTGTGCTGATAACTTCAGCCCACCAGCCAAATGATGAAATTATAAAATCAAACAGACCGCCGATCAATCCGCTGACAACAAGAACACCAGCTTGCTTTCCCCCTTTTTCGCCGGCTACAAGAATTTCAGTGGTAGCTGTGGCTTCAGGAAATGGAAATTTACCATGCATATCTTTTACAAAATACTTTCGGAAAGGAATTAAAAATAAAATTCCAAGAAATCCACCAAAGAGCGATGCAAGAAATATTTGATAAAAATCTACCGGAAGATTGAGTATGTAAAGCGCCGGGATTGTAAATATTGCACCAGCAACAACTACTCCAGAGCTGGCACCAATCGATTGAATAATAACATTTTCACCAAGTGCATTTTTTCTCTTTGTCGCAGCTGAAAGTCCTACAGCTAAAATCGCAATTGGTATAGCTGCTTCCATCACTTGACCGATTTTTAATCCAGAATATGCTGCCGCTGCAGAGAACAGAATCGCCATAAAAAGACCCCAAAGCACCGACCAGGGTGTAACTTCGGGATAGTTTTTTCTTGGATCCATGATAGGTATGTAGACTTCACCTTTTTCTAATTCCTTATAAGCATTTTCTGGAAGTCCGTTTACTGTGTTTTTAATTTCCATTAATTCCTCCTAATTGAGTGATAGACAGAAATGATTGAATTGGTAGAATTGTAATTCTCAATTCGTACAAAATTTTCGGAAATTTATGAAGTATTGTTATTAATGTAAAATGTAAAACTTGTCTGCTAAAGGCATCATGGAGAACCTGTCTGCCGACAGGTAAGATGTAAGATGAAGAAAGTAATAAGGTCAAAACGTCTTTACCAAGGGAAGGTAGTTTTTAATGAACCTTGCAGCTTTAGTACGAACACTTTTTCAAACTGATTCAGAGTATATGAAGTTTCTAGATGTTATCATTTAACTATTTACCCAAAAATTTGTAAGTTCAACTTGAATGTAACATGAATTCAATTATCGACATCATCGCAATCATCACATCATTTCTGTTGATATTTTTTTCAGCGTTTCTGCTGGTTCATAAAAAGGGAAATTTACTCAGCAAAAAGTTGCTCGCTTTTTTTCTTTTTGTAAATGCAATTTTTATGATAGATTATCTCATCGGACAGCATTTAAGTGACCAGTATTACTTTAAATATTATTACTTATTTTACTTTAGTGAAATCGCTTCCTTTCTTTTTGGTCCGTTACTCTATCTATATACATGTTCTGTCGCTTACTCAAATTTCAAGTTGAAGCGAATCGACTACCTTCATTTAATTCCAGCGATTTTTTTTGCAGCATATTTTTTGATTCATTTTATTTTTTACAACGGTCTGATTGTTTCACGGATCGAGCTCACAGGGAATGCATTTACACAAGCAGATAGGTTATCGAGAACCCTCTTTTTCAATCTGCAGGTATTTAGCTATTTGATTTTTTCACTTGTTGTACTCAAAAAGTACAGAGCAGAGATAAAAAAATATTATTCTTCAGTTGAAAAAATGAATTTATATTGGCTTGAGATCATATTATTCGGTTTTATTCTGATGTGGATAATTGATTTAGCCAGCACAATAATTTTTTGGATGGGCATCAATTTGAACAACTTTGAATCTGTTTTATCTCTACTCTCGATAAGTACAAATTTCATTGTTGCGAACATTTTAATTTTTTGGGGATTAAAAAGACCGGAAATTCTTGAAGGATTTGATAGGGACATAAAAGAAAAATCTGAACGACACTTTATAAACGATTCCGATAAGCAAAAATTATTAAAACAGCTGAATGAATTTATGGAGACCGAAAGAATCTACTTTAAATCTTCATTGACAATTTCGGACTTGGCTCAACGTTCAAAGATACCTCAGAGAACACTTTCTTATCTCATCAACTCTTCATATCACCCAAATTTTTTTGATTTCATTAATTCATACCGAATTGAAGAAGCCAAAAAAATTCTTAGTGACACCGAAAAGAAAAAGCTAACCATTCTTGAAATTCTGTATGAAGTTGGTTTCAATTCAAAGTCAGTTTTCAATACTGTCTTTAAGAAAAACACAGGCTTGACACCCACAGATTATAGAAAATCAATGCTTAGCGAAAGTAAAAAGGCTTAGGGTTAGATTTAAGCTTAGAAAAAATGGTTCGGATTTGAGAATTACTTAAAGCCAAACCATATTTTCAACTTCCCATAAGAACATTTACTTCCCTTTTTCGAGAAAAAATAGTTCGAGTTTATGAACTCGGACGAATAAATAATAACTATCCAACATTTTTGTAAAAAATAGGAGATGAAAATGTTTCGGCGAATTTTGAGTTTAACAATGTCTGCCTTACTCTTATCGATCGTAATGAGCTCTGCAAATACAATCAGAGTTCCAAACGATTATCCAAAAATTCAGCTTGCGATCAATGCTGCTTCACATGGAGACACTGTGCTCGTTGCTCCAGGCACATATCAAGAGAATATCAATTTCAAAGGGAAGAAGATTGTTGTTGCAAGTCATTACGTACTTTCAAAAGATCCTTTGATTATTAAAACAACGATTATAGATGGAAGTAATCCAACACATTCTGATACTGCAAGCTGCGTGTTGATGGTTTCAGGTGAGGATTCTACTTCCGTTTTAGAAGGTTTTACTATTACGCAAGGAAGTGGTACAAAATGGCTCGACGAACATGGTGCCGGAACATATTATGAAGGAGGAGGAATTCTTGTTACGCTTTCATCACCGACAATAAAAAATAATTTAATTATAAATAATTCTGCAGCGAGAGTATCTTCAGGTGTTACAAGTGCCGGCGGCGGAGGAATTCGGTGCGGTGACGCTTCTGCGAGAATTTTTAATAATGTTATTATGAACAATACTGGAATGTATGGCGGGGGGATTGTATTAAATTATTGTTCCGGTGCAATCGTCAAAAACAACATCATAGCACAGAATAGAGTTTATGATGCAGTCAGTGGAGTTTCAACTTTTGGCGGAGGTGGAATTTGGATACTCGAAAAAAAACCTGGCGATTCTTCACCCAACATTATTGAAAATAACACTATTGTCGGAAACGTTTGTGAGGATGCCGATGAACCTGGCGCAGCAGGAGATGGAGGCGGTTTGCTGGTTTGGAATGCAAATGTTGTTTCACAAAACAATCTCATATGGGGCAACCTTCAGGCTGGTTCAGGCCCAATCGCTTATTTAGGTGGTGGAAATTTTTCGGTTAATTATTCTGATGTTGAAGGCGGTTATGCTGGTACAGGAAATATAAATCTGAATCCCATGTTTGCTGACAGCAGTCTTTACTTAAAAAATGATTCTCCCTGCATCGATGCAGGAAATCCTTCAGTGCAATTCAACGATCCAGAAAATCCAGCCTCACCTGGGAATGCACTCTTTCCTTCAATGGGGACACCAAGAAATGATATAGGCGCTTATGGAGGTGCATTCAGGAATTTTTTTCCTAATTTTTCTCAAGGTAAAATTTATTTGAAATCAACTGATCTCAATTTTGGAAATATCATTCCGGGAGGAAGTAAAACATTATACATTCAGATCAGAAATCTTGGTGCAGGAAAGCTCTCAATCGACAGTTCAAGATTCTTAAGAAATCTTGATAACGAATTCACGCAAATTGTTTCTTTCCCATTAAATTTAAACCCTCTCAGCGTAGACTCTTTTCAGGTTAAATGGACTCCAGTATCGAGCTATGTAATATCGGACTCACTCCAAGTTTATCACAATGATAATAATTCAGTTAATCCACTCGTTATCAAACTTGTTGGGAATTCAAATCCGCTTCCGGATATTTTTGTCAATACGCTTCAGCATAATTTCGGAAATATTGATATAAACACACCCTCGCACGATACAACATTTTACGTTTATAACGATGGGACAGGTTACGATTCGCTTTTTATTTCGGTTGATCCGAAAGGTGTCAATCCGCCAACTGCTCTAAACGTTTCGCCGCTATCAATACGACTTGCTCCGAATGATTCGATCGGAGTTACATTTACTTTTTATCCACGGCAGATAATTAAAACCGGATTGGGAATTTATTCGCCTTCTGTAGTCATCGATTCACGATTCAATCCAGGAACAACGAGATTTGAAAAATCAATGCGGTTTAGATTGACAGGAACTGTTTCTGTTGAGAACGATTCAAAATTTCCGCGTGAATTCAGACTCGAACAGAATTACCCGAATCCGTTTAATCCGGAGACAGTTATTCGTTATCAGTTAATAGTTAATGGTCATGTTTCATTAAAAATTTATGATTTAATTGGAAAGGAAGTTGCAGTTCTTGTTGATGAATTTAAAGATGCCGGAGTCTATCATTTTCCATTTTCCATCCGTCAGCTGACGGATCCTTTTCCATTGTCAAGTGGAATATATTTTTATAAACTTGAAGTTGGAGAATTTATACAAACAAGAAAAATGTTTCTGTTGAAGTAGAAGCAAGCCATAACATTTTTCTTTATTATATTTATTCGAAAAGCTGTTGAATAGCTTCTCGCAGTGTCTTGACTTCGAGAATTGAAATGTTGTGATTCTTTTTTTCGATCTTCGAATTGGTTTTGGGAATGAGAATTTTTTCGAATCCAAGTTTCTCTGCCTCTGAAATCCTTTTTTCAAGCTGATGAATGGAACGAATTTCACCTCCCAAACCAACTTCACCAACAACGCAAGTTTTTGAATCGGCTGGAATATCTTTGATGCTTGAAATTACTGCAGAACATACAGCAAGGTCAGCTGCCGGCTCGTCAATATCTACTCCGCCTGCAATATTTAGAAACACGTTTTGCGAACTAAGTTTATATCCAAGCCTTTTTTCGAGAACTGCGAGTAAAATGGAAAGCCGTCGATAATCGAATCCAGTCGTAACTCTCTGCGGCATTCCGTAATTAGATGGAGTTGCAAGTGCTTGCACCTCAACAAGAATTGGTCGTGTTCCTTCAATCACTGAAGTGACTACAGAACCGGAAGCACCATATTCTCTTTGAGAAAGAAATACTTCCGATGGATTTGCAACTTCTGCAAGGCCGGAATCGTGCATCTCAAAAATCCCGATTTCGTTTGTCGAACCGAATCGATTTTTCATTGCACGAAGAATCCTGAAAGAATAATTTTTTTCACCGCCGAATTGCAAAACTGTATCAACCATGTGTTCAAGCAGCTTTGGGCCAGCAATTGCTCCGTCTTTTGTGACATGACCGATGATAATTACAGTTATCATTCTCTTTTTTGCAAGCTGCATTAAATACGCAGTACATTCACGGATTTGCCCGACTGTTCCCGGAGCCGTGCCGAGTTCTGGCCTGTGGATAGTCTGAATAGAATCAATCACTGCAACAGCAGGGTCATTTTTTTCGAGTGTAAATAGAATATCGTTCAGGTTAGTCTCTGATAAAATAAAAACATTTTCTGATTTCAACTTCAATCTTTCCGAACGGTATTTTAATTGTTCGGCAGATTCTTCGCCAGTAACATAAACAACTTTTGATTTTGAAGCTGACTCATCCAACTGGATATTTGAAACAGCTTGCATTACTAAAGTAGATTTTCCTATTCCAGGATCGCCGGCGATTAAAACAACACTCCCAATAATCAATCCGCCGCCCAGCACCCGGTCAAATTCCTTGATGTTAGTCGCAATACGTATGTTATCTGTCGAAGAGAGTTGAGAAATGGATTTTATGTTTTGGGCTGAACCACTTACAGCAGGGTGTGATGTTTTAGGTTTTACTAATTCTTCAGCGAGTGTATTCCATTCCATGCAGTCTGGACATTTGCCGAGCCATTTCAGCGATTCGTAACCGCAATTTTGACAAACATATTTAATTCGTGTGGACTTCATGAAATTAATTCAAAGTTCAATCTATCAGTTGACAGATTAAATTTACATTATAAAAATTAGAAATAATTAACATTTATTTTTCAGTTAGTATTAAACAACTTTAGTTTAGTACTTAATTTAACTCTCAGAATCTTGTGTATTAAGTTAATAATCAAAATGGAGAATGTAAAATTGATAATTGACTATAAAACAGAGATTGAACACCCCTCTATTTCCCAAAACACATTTATATAAATTATCTTAACGACTCCGATCATTGACAACTGTTCACTGTTTGCTTCCTCTCCACAAAAAGGATTCATCTTTAATGTAAGAACATTGTAATTTAATATTGAATTGACTATGTTTAAGTAGGTACTCTATTTAGTTTTACGCATACTTTATTTTGAATTCAGTTTTGATCTTGAAGATCGATATAACGAATACTTAAAAGTAGATTTTGATTAATTAATTATATGTCATAAAAATAATTGGAGGTATCCATGAATCACATTCTGCGTCGTAGGTCCAATCAAAATTCTATAATCCATTTCATTTTTATAAAGAAAATTCTTTTGATTATTTGCCATTCAAACAAATTAAAGCTGCAAACAATTATTTTTTCCCTTCTCATTTGTCTAAATCTACTTGCGGTTCTCTCTTGTTCAAGCAGAGCTTATGAAAGAACGGGTTCAAAGCCAGCGGATTTAGTTATTATTAATGCTGAAATTTTCACCTCAAATTCCAAAATGTCAGAGGCTGAAGCGATGGCCGTTAAGGGAGAAAGAATAAGTTTCGTTGGAAAAAATGATGATGTTACAGATTATATTGGGAAGAATACCCGAATAATAGATGCCGATGGCAGAAGAGTGACTCCTGGTTTTGTTGATAGCCACTGTCACGTTTTATGGGTCGGTGGGATGCTATCACTCATGCCTGCTAATTTATTTGGATGCAAAAACTGGGCCGATATGAAAAAAACCTTGCAACAATCTTACAAAGAGAGATCTCATTTACCATTCATTGGAGGAATTGGCTGGAAGATGGAATATGTTCCAGGCGGTATTCCTAAAAAAGAAATTTTGGACGAGGTAATCAAAGATAAACCTGTAATACTGATGGCTTATTCAGGTCAAAGCGGCTGGATGAACTCCATAGCAGTTGAGAAATGTTCATCAGCAAATCCCGAAGCATTTGAAGAAATGGGACCTGTGAAAGATTCTGAGGGTAGATTTACCGGAGAACTTTTACGTTTTGTTTCATTTAACTTTCTTGATTATTTCACAAATGAAGAAATAGATGAGAAGGTTCAAAAACTTTATTTAGATGCAATGAATGAAGCTGTCCAATCTGCATTGGTAAGCGGAGTTACCACGCTCCAAGATGCTCAGATAAATAAAAGGTTTATTCCGTATTTGTTTCGCTTTAAAAAACTAGGAGGATTAGATAATGTAAGAATCCGTTGTGCTTATTATGTTCCTCCAGAAAGATTAAAAGATAAAACAAAGCTTTTAACCGATCTTAAAGAGTGGCGAAAATTAGACGATGAAATATCTGATAAAAACTTGAAATTAGGAAGGTCCATTAAGTTATATATTGACGGTACGGAAGATAATCTCACGTGTTTTATGCTTGAGCCTTTTTCAAATAGACCAGGCTACTATGGCCATCCCGTTTGGACACAGGACGATTTTAATTGGATTTCAGCAACGGCAGATAAACTTGGAATTCAAGTAATGACTCATGCTGTCGGTGATGCAGGAATTAGAAGAGTCGTTAATGGATACGAATATGCCATGACACAAAATAACAGCAAAGATTCCCGGCATAGAATCGAACATAATAATCTTCCGCATCCGGATGAGGTGAAAAGAATGGGTAAACTAAATATCGTAGCTTCGATGCAGCCGACTCATATGTATGCGGATGTAATGGTTGATTCGGCATTTGGTTTTAAGCGACTTCAAAATTGGATGCCGTGGAAAAGTCTTGCAGATAATGGCGCTAGAGTTGCTTTTGGAAGCGATTGGTGTAATTCACCTTTCAATCCGTTTTATGGTTTAATTATCTCTGCTACGCGATATAATTATAAAGGAGATGATGATTGGGCTCCCGAAGAGAAAATTTCAGTTGAAGATGCTATCAGACATTGGACAATTGATGCAGCATATGCCTTATTTATGGAAAATGAAGTCGGCTCTCTCGAAGTAGGAAAGTTCGCAGATTTTGTAATGTTCAATAAAGATCCATTAGAAGTTTCCTCACTTTGGTTTTTACTAACACATGAAGTTGACCTCGGGACACTCGATGATGTTGTTGATATTACAGTCGTTGGGGGAAAAATAGTCTACCAAAAAAAGGATGCAAAGTTGTAATCAAATAAATTGTATTTTTTGAATAATCAAGTATTCTTAAAGAAATAATTAAGGAAAAGACCATGAAAAAAAGTATACAAGCCAAAACAATAATAACAATTCTATTAAGCATTGTTCTGTGCACTACGGCATTTTCACAAGAAGAAACAATTTCAAAGGACGATGCTGGAGGAAGAGGATTTTTTATGCTTGGCTGGAGTATGATGAACTTGGATGAGTTGAATACTAAACTTGAAAACAGAGGTTACTCTAAACTATCTGACAATTTCATTTCATTTGGTGGCATTGGTTATGGAATGATCGGTAGTATTCTCCTAGGTGGCCACGGAAACGCACTTAGCGGAAAGGAAATTGTATCTGGTGTATATAAAACCTCAATGAGCGCTGCCTATGGTTTTTTTGATCTCGGTTATCTTTTATATTCCGATGGAGCAATTAATGTCTATCCTCTAATTGGTATTGGAGGAGGAAGCATGAGTCTTAAAATTTTTGAAAATAAGATTTTATCTTTCGATGAAATTCTTGATAATCCTAAAAGGAGCGTTGAGCTTTCTACTGGGGGCTTCTTGATAAATGCAGCCTTGGGGGCAGATTATTTATTTCAACTTGGTGAGGATGAACGAGGCAAAGGGGGCATCGCGGTTGGAATTCGAGCAGGCTATATCTTTGCTCCCTTAAAAGGAGACTGGAAAATGAACGAAATCGAGATTACAGGCAGCCCAAACTTGGGAATTACTGGACCTTACATTCAATTTATGATTGGTGGAGGTGGTTTTAGTAAGAGATAAACAGATTAATAGATTCAAAGATTTATAAATTAAACCTTATCAAACAGAGACTATAATAATATTTTAACTTGCTTTTTTAATAATTCCGTCTTTCACAATGAAACACTTATATGAAAGAGGAGAAGCTTTTAATAAACATTCAAGTAATAACTATTATATAGTATGTGGCAAGCGAACAACTTAAAGTTTATTTTTAGACTCTTTCAGAAGAGAGAATTTTTTTCGAATCATTTTTGAAAGAATTATAAGAACTACCTTATAGATTCACGAATACACTACAGAACTTTCAGTTTTACTTTCTGCAAGAAGTGTGTTTCTAATCGATGAATAAATTTGTTTAGATTTTATTTCTGCTCCACCTTTTTTCCTTCTATCATTCAAATCAGAATTCAACTCCCGAGATTTTTAACTATGAAAAGCTTTAATCAATTGTATTACATGTGAGGGTATATTTGCTTTGGCCTCTAGTATCCTGTGCGTTTAATAAAACTAACAATAACATCATCATTTGACTTCATAAATTCAGCGTGTGTGCCAATGAAGTAGATTTTACCTTCATGAATCATTGCAATTTTATCAGCTGCTTTTTTTACGCTTACCATATCATGAGTTACAACTATTGAGGTGACATTCAATCTTTTAGACAAATCTAGAATCATTTCATCAATTGAGTCGGAAGTGATCGGATCCAGTCCAGTTGTCGGCTCATCATACAAAATGTACTGAGGATTTGTAACAAGTGCGCGTGCTAGACCGACACGCTTTTTCATTCCACCGGAAAGTTCAGCCGGTTTTTGATCGAGAATCCCGCGAAGGTTTACTAGTTCCAACTTTTCCTCGATGATTTTCCGGATGTCAGTTTGTTTCATTGAAGTATTTTCACTTAATGCAAGCCCGACGTTTTCTTCTACTGTTAATGAATCAAAAAGTGCTGCCCCCTGAAATAAAAATCCGAATTTTCGTCTTAGCTCATACAGCTCTTTTTCATTTAACTCTGATACAATTTGATTATCAACTTCAACATATCCGGAATCAGACTGAAGCAATCCAACTATATGCTTTATTAAAACACTTTTACCGCAGCCGCTTCGACCGATGATTGCGATTGTTTCTCCATCCTGAATTTCTAAATTTATTCCGTCAAGAACTTTCAGATCTCCGAATGATTTATGAAGATTATGAATTCGAATCATGCTCGATTAAATTTTTGCCAAAGCTAATCAATAACCAAATGAAAATAAAGAATTCTTAAGTGGTTGTGAGATTATCTCAATTTATAAAAATCTCAGCCTTAGACTCCGCCTTTGCCTCACTTATGCTTCTTCTCAATTTCTTCTACTTTGTTTTTACTGACATCCGAAACTCCGACCATTAAGCCAGCGGTAACAACAACAGCTCCCGCAATCTGGAAGCCAGTGACATTTTTCCCGAATAAAAGCATAACAAATGGAAGCAATGCTAGATAGACATTTGTATAAGGCACCCAGTAGTGCGCTGAGAACTTAGATAGATTAAAAAATCCATAGCTGTAAATGTATCCGCTTAAACCAGCGATGACTATGAATAAAATAGGCCACCAATTAGTCGGAATTATTGAGCCGCTGAATAATGAGTAGAATCTATGATATTCTACTGAACTCATAATTGCTTCTATTCTTACCTCAGCTTCTTCAGAAAGATCACTTTTAAGTACATATTCACCACCGGTTAAAGTATAATTCGATAAAAGAAATTCTTTATCAGCTTGACTTGCTTTCTCCAATACTCTTGTTTCAAACGTATTTACTGGAACTGAATCTGGAACATTAGCATTTGTCCACAAAGCAATGAGTGGGAATAGAATCAATGCAGTCCAAATAAAAATCATTTTAAAAATTTCACGCCAAACGACTAATGCGTTGGGTCCAACTCCCGGCAGTGCAGTTTGAACAGTTTTATTGTTTAATACATGCTGCGAACAGAGACAGCAATTGATGATTAGAATCCAAAGCAGTGCAGTTCCATCCAGAACTGCTTTCGGGTCCATAGTTCCACGGATATATTTTTCCAAGTGTGGTATAGCTAGTCCGATAACCACAAGAGTAATTCCGATCCAATGTTCTCTTCTAATTTGAGCATTGTACAAAAATTTACCCCAGAATGGGAGAGTTGCTAAATAAACATTTATATACGGAGCATAAATATGAGGTGAATAATATCTTGGAAGATAGAAAAAACCAATGTTCTCTATCACACCTGTGAATGCACAAATTGCTATCACAAGAATTGAAATTTTTCCAGGCCAAAGATATTTAATTTGTTTTCCTCGAATAACTTCAATTATAACAGCAATTACAGCCCAAAGAAGCTTTGAAATTTCCCTCCACCATGTCATTACACCTGGAGATATTTCAACTTTGTCGGCTCCAATGTACTTAGGTTGATTAGCCATCCAGTTGAGAACATACTGTCCGCCTAGTGAAGCATTAATTATAGAAAGCCAAACGATTATGATAATCCATTCCATATTAGAGGAGCCTTTCTAAACCAGATGTGTTTGATTTGAGTGAAGCGAAGTGAATAACTTCAATTGAAGGAAAAAAATATTTATACGATTAGCAGTTTGCAAAGAAAATCAATCATTTTTTTTTAATTTCGAATGCAAAATAAATAATAAATACGGAATGTTCATCTATTTTTGAGGATTGAACGAAAGTTTGTTCATTCTCTCATCCAGACACTCTTCGAACTTTTGAGAATTGCGAGAAAAAAAATGAATGCTATCTTGTACCAGTAATATAATTTGTAAGCTGATTGATCGTAAATTCTTTATCTTCGATCACTGCATTAACAATATCGCCGATTGACACGATACCACTTAATTTTTCATTTTCTACAACTGGAAGGTGACGTACTCTTTTACTGTTCATAATAGCCATGCACTCATATATTGAATTGTTAATATCCGCACATAGAACATTCTTAGACATGATCTCACCTACTGTCAATTCCCTTGATG
>VGVX01000031.1 GCA_016873845.1 Ignavibacteria bacterium | reverse complement strand
CTTGATTTGTAAAATCTAATTTTGTAGTTTTCTCTTGCATTTTGAACCTCGCTTTGGTTAAACATGTTTTTATTTCTTAAAATATAAGAATCCTTTGCGGGGTTTTCTTTTTAAACATAAAGTCTGAATCCCTCAACTGACGGATGAAAAATCTGAAATTGTACTTTTCGGGATTTATTAGATGTTTCGTCCCGATTACTCGGGACTCAACATGACAAAAGCCCATTCTCCGTACTTCAGTTAATTATTTAAGAGCATAAAAAAAACCAACAAATCTTACGATCAGCTGGGCTATTTAATCCTTCAATCCTTAAATCTTTTCTTAATTGAATTATTTTTTCAATTCATTTGCTTCGACAACAGCGATTGCTGCCATATTCACAATGTCATTTATATCGCATCCTCTCTGCAGAACGTGGACAGGTTTACTCATTCCCATTAAAATCGGACCAATTGCTTCTGCACCGCCGATTCTCCACAATAATTTATATGCAATATTTCCTGAATCAAGATTTGGAAATACTAATACGTTTGCATGTTTCTTCATCTTTGAAAAAGCAAAGTCCTGCGGAAGTATCGGAGGATAGACTGCAGTGTCTGCTTGCATTTCACCATCGACAATCAGATCAGGCGATTTGGTTCGAATAATTTCAACAGCTTTCGCAACTTTTTTACTTTGCGGATAAGGTGCACTTCCAAAGTTACTAAATGAGAGCATCGCAACGCGCGGTTGAATGTTAAATCTTTTCGCAGTCTCTGCAGAAAGAATTGCAATGTCTGCAAGTTCTTCCGAAGTTGGATCGACATTCACCGTTGTATCGGCGAAAAAGTATGCATCATCTTTAACTAAAATTATATAAAGACCGCTGACCCTTTTTACACCGGTTTTCATTTTTATAATTTCCAACGCAGGGCGAATTGTGTTCGGATAACTCGATGATAAACCGGAAATCAATCCGTCAGCATGATCCATGTGAACCATCATTGAACCGAAATAATTTCGAATTCTCATTTTTTCTTTTGCATCGAGCTTTGTAACACCTTTTCTCTGGCGTAGATTGTAGAATTCCTCAATGTAGCTTTCAAAGTTTTCAGATTCTTGGGGATTGATGATCGTAAATCCTTCATCATCAATATTGTTTTCTTTTATAAGATTTTTGATTTCATCCACATTCCCCAGCAGAATTGGATGAGCAATTTTTTCGTCGACAAGGATTTCACTCGCCTTTAGTATTTTTACTTGATTCCCTTCCGGGAAGACGATTCTTCGCGGTTTGCCTTGAGCTTTATCAATGGCAACACGAATTATTTGCTTCGAGATTCCCAACCGTTGAAGAAGCTGTTGTTCATATTCATCCCAATCTTCAATTTTCTTTTTGGCTACTCCAGTATCGATAGCGGCTTTGGCAACTGCAGGTGCTACATAAATCAATACTCGCGGATCAAATGGTTTTGGGATGATATACTCTTTACCAAATTCAATTGGCTCACCTCCGTATGCGCGGACTACTGACTCGGGGACTTCTTCTTTTGCCAGTTTGGCTAAAGCACGCGATGCAGCTAATTTCATTTCGTCGTTTATTGCTTTTGCCCGCACATCAAGTGCCCCGCGAAAGATAAACGGAAATCCAAGTACATTATTAACTTGATTTGGATAATCTGATCGGCCGGTTGCCATAATAATATCTTCACGAGCTGCCACAGCATCTTCATACATTATTTCTGGATCAGGATTTGCCATTGCCATAACAATTGGATTCTTCGCCATCGATTTGACCATATCTTTTGTAACACAATTTCCAACCGATAGTCCTACGAAGACGTCCGCACCGACAAATGCTTCGGCAAGAGTCCTTGCTTTGGTATCAGATGTGTAAACTTCTTTAAATTCGTTCATACCCTCTGTGCGGCCTTTATAGATGACTCCCTTAGTATCGCACATGATGATGTTTTCTTTCTTTACACCGAGAAGAACATAGAGATGTGCGCAAGCATTTGCAGAAGCTCCGGCTCCATTAAATACAACCCTAATCTTATCCAATTTTTTTCCTGTGAGCTCACATGCATTAAGAAGTGCGGCTGCACTGATAATTGCTGTTCCATGCTGATCATCATGGAATACAGGAATATTCATAGTTCGTTTCAACTCTTCTTCGATGTAAAAACACTCAGGAGCTTTAATATCTTCAAGATTAATTCCGCCGAAAGTCGGTTCGAGCAGTTGAACGCATTTAATAACTTCCTGAACATCTTTCGTCTTGATCTCTATATCAAAAACATCCACGTCTGCAAACTTTTTGAATAATACACCCTTACCTTCCATTACAGGCTTGCCTGCGTGTGGACCAATATCTCCCAAGCCAAGCACAGCAGTTCCGTTACTCACAACTGCGACAAGATTCCCCTTAGCAGTGTATTCATACACTAACTCATCATCTTTCGCAATGTCTCGGCATGGTTCAGCAACGCCTGGTGTGTAAGCTAATGATAGATCTCTTTGTGTTTGACATGGTTTTGTTGGGATTACCTCCACCTTTCCCTTCCGACCAGTACTATGGTATTGAAGGGCTTCCTCTTTTTTAATTTTCATTTTTTATCTCCAAGATTTGATTTTTTGATTTGACACATCATCGATGGGCAATAGTTTCGCTACAAAATTAGATATACTGAGGAGCAAATGCAATGAATTAAAATGAATTAAATGGATGAACTTTCTAGTCGAGACAATGCTACAGCATCAAAAAAAACTCCATCCCAAACTTGAGATGGAGTTCTTGACAAAAAATAATTTGTACAGTTTACTTAATTAATTGCATTTTCTTGATGTCGATAAATTTACCAGCTTGCAGCTTATAGAAGTAAACTCCTGAATTTAAAGGATAATTGATAGTGGAGAATGGATAATTATAAACACCAGCTTCTTTTACTTCATCGACAAGTGTTGCAACTTCCCTTCCCAATATATCATATACTTTAAGACTAACATGACTGCCTTCTGAGAGCTGATAGCATATAACTGTACTCGGATTAAATGGATTTGGATAATTTTGCATCAAGCCAAAACTAATTGGAAATGAAGTACTTGATATGTTCAATGTAGAAATTGCCGGATTGGAAATCACTATCCGATCACCTTCATATATTTTTCGATCGATCGAGCCACCGATCCCATCAGTTATTCTTAATTCTCTTCCTGAAACATTACTAAATAAAATTTCGATCGGATAATTCACGGAGTTAATATTGATTTGCTGAAGAAGTCCACTCGATTCCACATATTTTTGAGAAGCAAATCTCGCATCAAATATGCCTGCAGGGGGAATTGGTGGAAGTTCATATTTGTCTGAAGCAATTCCATCACCTAAATAAATAGTTTTGATTCCGCCTTTTGAGTCGGTGATTGTAATCATAGCCCATTTTGGATCAATCGTTTCTGAATATGCTTCTTGAGGAGTAGATTTTGCAACCGGGATCGGAATTGTTAAAATTCCTGTACTCGAGGTTTTTACCCAATACCCTTTCCCTTTATCAAGAGTCGTTGGTACAAAATAACCATTATCAAATCCATAAAAGCTAGAAGCAATTATTCCCGGAGGATTAGTAGTCACAAGTGAAGCTGCAACATTCAAATGATGTGTTCCAATCATATTCCAGCCGGAAATAACATTGATGTCTCTTCCTGGAACAGCCATACCATTGATTGTGTGTGATTTGAGTGAATCGAATTTCAGCCAATAACCTTTTCCGCCTGTTAAACTTGTCTGAGTAACATAGCTGCTTCCATCAAACCAGTACGCAGCAGAAACATTACCAATGAAAAGACTATCCTTGTTGGTTTGCGTAGTCGTAACGGGTACTGAAACAATATTCCAGTTCGGATTCGTGTTGAAGGTAACATTAATAGCTGTAGATGCGATCGTTAAAGTTCCTGAATTATAAGTTGAACCGTCCCAAAATCCACCGCCGCCAGCGCTGTATCCGCCATATTTGTATGCACCTCCAAGATATTGGAATCTGCTTGCATAAAAATAAGTTCCTGGTGCAAGTGATGGACCAATATTCGCCATATATTCATCATTGTTTCCGGTCGGTCCAGCGGAATTATAAGTTGCAGCAATCCAGTTCGTCCAAGTATTTGGATTTGTATTTGTTGTGTTATATCCAATCCATGAAAGAACTCCAGGTGCTTGACCAGGACCAGGAGTTACGCTATCAATCCAGATTTGAGCGTAAACATCAAAGTTCCCCCCTTGATTAATATTTCCGCTTCCAGGCCATTGCAAATTGCACCATCCAATCGGTACGGTGCTAGTCATTGGTTCGTCGCCGCCTTTGTAGGGTGAGGTTGCACTTCGAGGCTCGTTATCTATATCTGTTAAAATTCCGGCAATTGGAGTTCCAAATAGATCAGAATCACCTATGGAACTGCCGGTTAGATGCAAATCTGTCGTTGAAACGAAGTTAACATCTTTGAATTTTGTATTTGTCTCATGCGGTGTAGCTGCTGCCTGATAGTCGGCTAAAACATTGTATAATGTTGTTCCCCAGCCAGCGGCAAAATTGTTCGCACTTCCGCTTGAATAATATGCGTTATAATTTATGTCTAATACACCATCTACATTACTGATCATATTTCCAACGTGATAAACACCAGTACCTCCTGTACGTGTGTTAATACAGATATTGTTTTTAGAATTAAATATTGTAGCCGTATTTGAATTCGCTTTAAAGATGCCGCTGGAGACGACTGCCCCCGATGTACCTCCAGTATGTATCCCTCCAATTCGAATGGAATTAAAGTAAATATTAGATGTATGCGCATTAGAGCCAAGAATGTGAATTCCATGATAGAGAGAGACATTAGCAAGGTCTTTAGTCAACGAAAAGAAATTATTCTCAATGTTTAACGTTGATCCCGTAGCTGGAGTAAAATTTAACGCCCTGACTGATGTTGCTGTTGTAGCAGTTGACAGGAAATCGTAGAATTTATTTTTTTTGATATTAACGATACCATTAGTACTCGTAGATGAAATTACACCACTCACTAATGTATTGCTTACACCAACAGTGTGATAAACTTCGCATTCTTCCAGAGTAAAATTGAGGACATTCGAAGATAGCCATATCCCAGCATAACCCCAATTAAATATTTTACAATTTTGAACTACGTTATTTGCATTTGGATTTGCTGTGGTGCCAGCGAAACCAATACCCGACCTCGACCCCTCGAGCTTACAAAATTGAATTAGATTATCAGAATTGCCGGTAGGATTACTTGCTGAGGTGCTGAAATCAAAATTTCTGGGACCAGCAGTTGAAGCTGATGCACCATAGAGATGTAAATATTGGAATTTATTATGAGTAGCGCCATTTATTAATCGAATTGTATGTGCTGATGTGCTTGTGGATAAGTTTTGAATTTTCAAATCGATTTGATTGCCAACTCCACCAGGACGACCATCAATGATCACAAAATCTGCATCGTCTAAAATTATGGCGGGATTATTTAAATTTCCAGAAATAATCTCTCCTGTATTTCCTGCTTTAGGACGAATTGTAATTGTGTTTGTTAAGCTTGTTCCATTTTTCAATCCTAATTGAATTGGAAATGTTTCAGTTGAACCATCATAAGCAGGTAAAATCTCAATTAAATATGGACCTGCTACTGTAGCAGGAATGGCCGCGTAAGCAGTCGTAATATCGGAAAAAGATGCTACCAGCGTTCCTGAACTATCGCGCAGTTCAACTGAATTGGATTGTGAAAAGAGTATTACGGAAGTGAACAGAATCAAGAATAGTGAAGAGAGCAGTTTTGAACAGAAGGTTTTCATTGTGACCTCGTCTATTTTGTTTGTATTCTATTTTTTGATGCAGATTAAGAGTAGTCTGTCATAGTGTATAATATTTAATAAAAATCATTTTTGCAAAATCATTTTTTTGGTCTCAATCAAATCTCCAGCTCTTAACTGATAAAAATAGACCCCTGAAGGTAATGGAGAATTGAGAATGGAGAATTGAGAATTATGAATTCCAGCTTCTTTCACTTCATTCACAAGTGTGGCAACTTCCTTTCCGAGTACATCATAAACTTTAAGGGTAACGTACTCACTACTCGATACTGAATACTCAATCCAAGTCCCCCCATTGAACGGATTCGGATAATTTTGATACAAGTGAAATCCTTTTATTTGTATTTCCTCTGCGACAGCAGTTGGTGCATCTGCATTTACCAGTTCACCTTCTCTGACAGTTACTGTTCGCCTGTACGCACCACCGAGTGCTGTGATTGTGTACGCACCAGGTTTAACATCTCCAATTGCATAATTCTCTTGATAAATATCATCGCTGCCAATTCCAGGATCGTTGAAATTGTAAGTCAGTGCATAGCTGAAAGTTGTGTATGGCGGACGAGGTTTAGGATCAGGAGAAATATCCACACGAGTATTGTTTGCCGCCCCGGGAACTTTCCCATAGATCGCACCCATGCCGCTGATCGCGCACCACAATTCTGCATTGCGCCTATTTCGTGAACCGCTCGGACTTGATGTATTCAATCTTAGCTCAAAGTGTAAGTGAGGACCGGTAGAGTTTCCAGTATTACCTGAAATTGCTAAGGGCATTCCGGGAAAAACAATATCATTCACACTTCGCAATGGCCGCTGAAGATGCATGTAATAAAGATATAATAGTTTTCCTTCCCAGTAAGTTCGCACGACAATATAATTACCAGCACCACCCGGCTCATAACCGCCAATCGTGTCGGCTGGATTGTAACCGACAAATGTAACCAAACCCTCAGATGCGGAACGAACAGTATCGTACTTAATTGAAATATCGATTCCAAGATGCGCAAGTGATGAATTCCCATATCGTGGTTCGCCATATAAATACGAACCGTTAGTTTGTATATTGTTCGCAACAGGACGTTGAAGTCGGAAAGATTGACTGTAGGAAATTGAAATACTTAAAGATTGAAAAATTAGAAAGAATAAGAAGAATTTTTTAATCAATCGGATTCATTCAGATACTGGTTATGTCAAGATCTAAAATTATCATTAGGGTCTCGATAATTCCTAGCTCGGAAATATGGAATGTCATGCCGAAACTTTTTTCGATTTCTTTTTTGGATAGATAGAGATTATAGCTCTTAAAGCTTTATTTACCGAATCAGAATCTGGAAAAACCTCTGCCACGTCGGAATCTAAAGAAATAACTTTTTTCTCTAATCTTCCAGCATAAGGATTTTTTTTTGCTTTACTATAATTAAAATGATATTCCTCAAGCATACCCATCTCTTGAACGATTGTTTTTTTTCAGATATTTTCTTCATAGTTCCTTCTTTCCTTTTTTGTAGTTTGTCTTGAACTAATTATTCTAATTTTGTTAGAACGTTCATTGAAGACTACAATTAACAATCTCCCTGAACTTGAATGACCGATGATTATTTCTCTCTTCACAATAATAGAATGCTTTTTATCTTCGAATATGAAAGCAAGAGGATCATCAAAAACTGTTAGAGATTCTTCAAAGCTAACTCTATGTTTAACGAAATTTGAATCAGCCTTAGATTGGTTCCATTCAAATTTATATTTCACTCGTTAAAAAATATGTTTTCTCATCTCGAAATGCAAACAAAACAACAAAATATTCAAAGTTTACTGCAAGCTCGAATTTGAATCGAGTCACAAAGCTTAAAACTCGTGAATTGTACAATTCATGTTTTTACTAATCTCTTCGGTCCTGCATTTTTCACATCCTGAGAACATCCTTGCTCAAACAATTTGAAGTTCTCAACAAAGCGAGCAACTAATGCATCATATTTTTTCCAATACTCATCTTTATTTCCCCATGAGTTAGACGGTTCGAGTACATCGTCCGGAACATCGGGACAAGTTACCGGAACTTCAAATCCGAATAATTTATCTTTACGATATTTTACTTTCTCCAATTTTCCATCAAGTGCGGCATTTAACAGATTTCGTGTGTGACGAATGCTGATTCTTTTTCCGACACCAAATCTGCCGCCAACCCATCCTGTGTTCACCAGCCAAACAGTAGCATTGTGCTTCAACATTCTTTGCTTCAGCATTTCTGCATATTCAAACGGATGACGGACCATGAACGGTGCACCAAAACATGCACTGAATGTGATTTGCGGTTCGATTCCAAGTCCGATCTCTGTCCCAGCAATTTTAGAAGTATATCCACTGATAAAATGATATTGAGCTTGTTCTGGAGTTAATCTTGCAATCGGAGGCATCACACCTGATGCATCACAGGTTAAGAAAATAATATTTTTCGGGTGAGTTCTTACATATCCTTCAGAAACAACATTTGGGATAAATTCAATTGGATACGATGCACGTGTATTTTCGGTGATCGCATCGTCGTTTAAATCGATTTGTCTTGAGATAGGATCATAAACAACATTCTCAAGTATCGTTCCGAATTTTCTGGTGCATGCATAGATTTCAGGTTCGTGATCCGGTGATAACCGAATAACTTTTGCATAACAGCCGCCTTCAAAATTAAAAACGCCTTGAGAACTCCATCCATGCTCATCATCGCCGATCAATTGCCGATTTGGGTCAGCTGAGAGAGTTGTTTTACCTGTACCGCTTAAACCGAAGAACAGAGCGACATCACCACTCTTCCCAACATTCGCCGAGCAATGCATTGGAAGTACATCTTGAAAAGTAAGAAGAAAATTCAGCACAGTGAAGACTGATTTTTTAATCTCGCCGCCGTACAATGAATTTGCGATGATCGCCATCTTCGCACCAAAATTTAGAATGATGGATGTTTCCGTGCGAGTCCCGTCGATAATAGGATCGACTTTGAACCCGGGAACCGATATCACAGTGAATTCAGGAACGAATTTTTTCAATTCATCACGATTTACAGTTGTTAAAAACATGTTTCGTGCAAACAGACTGTGCCAAGCTTTTTCAGTTACAATTCGGACCGGCAATCGATAATCCGGATCGGCACATGCAAAGCAATCCTGAACAAAAAGTTCTTCCCCCTGTGCCCAAGCTTGAAGCCGTGCAAAAAGCTGATTGAATTTTTCCGAGCTGAACGGGCGATTGTATGAACCCCACCAAATTTTTTCTTCGGTGCTTTCTTCGCGAACTACAAATTTATCCGCAGCTGCTCGTGCAGTATGCTTTCCAGTATTTACTAAAAGGGGTCCATTTAAAACAAGCTTTCCTTCATTTCGGAAAATTGCTTCCTCATAGAGAGCTTCATCTGGTAGATTCCAATATACTCTGTCGAGAAAAGTCAGCCCTTGATTCTTCAATCTGAAATCAGACGCAAGCTCCAGAGCTTGTTTTGATGCGGGTGTGTTGAATTCGAGATATTTACTCATGACCAATCCCTCACTAATTTTCTATCGCCAATGTAAAGTTCATTCGGTGCGTTTGGATCAAGTGCCCATTTCATTCTCTCGATTCCATCTTGAATATCTTTTATTGCTCCGCAGAAACTAACTCGCAAATATCCTTCCATTCCAAATTCTACACCGGGAACTGTAAGCACTTGAACTTTATCGATCAAAAATTCAGAAAGTTTTTGTGAACTTTTCTCATAATAACTGAAATCTGCAAACGAGTAAAATGTACCGTCAGGATTTGTAACTTTCACTCCGTTGAATGAACGGAGCAAACTGATTAATACATTTCGATTGTTTTCAAGTGCAACGCGAAGATTCTCTACACTCGATTGAACGCCATTGATCGCACCAGCCGCTGCCAGCTGCAATACAACAGATGAACCACCGGTTTGATGTCCTTGAATGTTCGTCATCGCCTCAACAATTTTTTTACTTGCAACTGCCCAACCGACTCTGAATCCGGTCATCGCATATTGCTTCGAGACACCGTTAACTACGATAAGCTTTGAATTTTCAGAAAAATCTTTTGCATAATTGAAACAGTTTACAGGCTTTTTTCCATCGAAAATCAATCGATGATAAATATCATCCATGATTAGATAAATATCTTTCTTCTCACAGAACTGCACTACATCTGAAATGAATTCTTCCGGATACATCGCGCCAGATGGATTGTTTGGACTATTTAAAATTATTGCTTTTGTGTATGTACCGACACGCTGCTCAATATCCTTTATTGTTGGGTAAAAAGAACCATCTTCTGCGTAAACTGGTACGCCTACTGCACCGCAGAGCCGAGCCATATCCGGATAGCTAACCCAGTATGGTGCTGGATAAATTACTTCTTCTTGCGGATTTAATATTGTTTGAAGTGCTACCATGATTGCCTGTTTTGCACCGCTTGATGCTATAATATTTTGAGGAGCAACTTTTCGATTGTAGAATTCCTCAGTGTATCGAATGATTGCTTTTTTCAAAGCAGGAATTCCATCAGGTGGGACATAACGAACCTCACCGGTGTTTAGATTCTGAACAGCAGCTAAAACCGCATCGAGTGGTGCACGGCTTTTTGGCTCTCCGCCGCCGAGATGAATAACCGGATCTCCCTTCTCCCGCAAAATTGCTGCCTTCTCATTCAGAGCTAAGGTAGGCGATCCATGAATGCTTTTTGCTATTTGACTTAAGCTCATGTTTTTTCCTGGATGTTTTTGATAGGACTGATAAACTTCAATAAATAATAAGAATTTCTTAATACAAATATAAGAAACTGTAATCTTAAAATGACTACGAAGTTATGCGACCTTGAAATTTGATTTTGAAACAAATTGTTTAAGACAATTCTTCAGGATCTAATTTTCACACTAAGTTCGAGTAATTTTTATTTCTACTTTTTTTTGCTTGTTGGCTATTGACAATCATTTTTAATTTAACCACGTTTGCAGTGTAGTCTTTCCTTTATTGTGCAGGTGTTGTTATTTATAACATTAATGGAGTTGAAAATGAAAGTCTTCTTTGGCTCTCTGTTTGCACTCTTTCTCTTACTTACAAGCTGCAAAAAACCTTCAGATAACCCAGTAACTCCTGGAGATGATAAAAAAATAAACGTCGGCGATTTTGTCGATATAACCACTCAATCAATCGGCACTGGAGGTGGTGAAATCACTGTATCAAAACCCGGCGATCCGTTGAATGGGATGAAAATCACAATCCCTTCAAAATCATTTACGACTATGAGAAATTTTAGCATTTCTCAAGCTCAGATTAAAAGCCACAAGTTTGGAGATGACTTTAATCCGATTTCCCCGCTCATTAAAATTAAATATGAGGGAGGATATGCAGATTCGGTAATGAAATTAAAAATCCCGATCAAGCTTCCGACTGGTCATTTCGCGATGGGATTCTTCTACGATGAAACAACCGGAAAACTTGAGGGATTGATGTTAGAGGATCTAACAAATGATTTCATCACGGTCTCCACTCGGCACTTTGAATCAAAAACAAAGGTTAGTAAAAGTGTATTTCCTACAGATGAAGTTTCCGAAGGTTCTCTGATCATCGCAAGCATACTTGAATCAAAATTAGCCGGACATCCTGTGATTGCAACAGGCTTCGACCCAGGCTACGATGATTGGGAATTTCCTAATTGGGGTTCTTACATTTCTCCTAATGGACACTGTGCTGGACAATCAATTACCGCAATTTGGTATTACTATGAAAAAGCATTACGGGGAGCAAAAGATCTTTTCCATGGCTATGATAAAATTTGCGATAAAAGCTTTCCACCTCAATACCTTTGGTATGATAATCCAAAAGGATATAGATTTTCATCGGTGATTCAAGAAGAATTAAATTTTAGCGGTTGGATGAAGAAGATGGATACCCTAAGCGCAAAACCGAAAAATACTTTTTACTCAATAATAAATTCGATGCTTAAAACGGGGGAGCCTCAATTAATCTGTATCCGACGAATCTCGCCCGATACCGCTGGGCATGCAGTTGTTGCATATAAAATTGATCCAATTCTAAAAAAAATATATGTAGCAGACCCAAATTTCCCGGGAAATCGAGATTATGATAAAACTTCAACTTCTGTACGTGTTATAGAATTCGATGGGACAAATTTTTTACCTTACCAATCAATGGACAATGTCGGAAATCCGATCAGCTCTTTTAATCAAATAGGTTATTTCGGAAAATCAACTTTTATAGATATGAGTAAAGTCAAATATCAATGGACGAAAGTCGAACTCGGAACAATTGGAGATGATAAATTTCCAGCTTATCAAATTATCGATAAAACTACCGGTCGAACAATTACTGAAACAATGGACTATGATCAAGAAACAATAAAATTCACTGTTCGTTCTACAGCATGTGATGGTATAATGGCGGGAACAGATTACCTACAACCCTTCGAATTAATTGACACTGCTGGCGTAACAATTGAGACGGGAGATATTCATAACTATGGAGCCGCATCTGTAAAATTAAAACCTGGAATAAACAAATTTGGCATCTACATTAAAGGATTGAAAAATGTTAAAGGAATCTCCACACCAGAATTTGTTGATTTCAAGTGGGTAACAATCAATTACACTGAAAAAGTAAGCGTATCAATCACCCCAAATCCATTTACTGGGAGAGTGAATACAGATTATACATTCACTGCGACTGTGACAGGCATTGCTCCTTCAAACTTAAAATATGTTTGGAATTTTCAATTTGGTTCAGATATTCCAACTTCTATTACTAAAATTAATGAGAACACTGTAACTTACAAATTTACTAAGGTCGGAAATTATGCAGTTTGGATGTATCTATATGATAATTCAACAGGGAGTTTGTTAGCATCATCTTCGATAGTAAGACCGACTATAATTGCTGGTGCAGATATTTTCACTACGAAATCTGCTGGAGTTTATTTTACAGCTTTATGGGTATTTGATAATACCAATTACACGACAACCAATTTTACAATTGGTCAGGATTATTACATCTATCACGGCCAAAAAATGAACTGGTCAGGAAATGATTTTTCGATTGATTTCAATTATAAAACAGGAGATATGTACGATTCAGTTTACTATACCGGCAAAGTGTTTGGCTCTGTTTCAGCTGATGGGAATACTATCAACAATATCACAGCAGAGTTATACACAAGCACAAAAAGTGGAGGAGGATTAATTCGAACTCAGAAAATTACGTGTACTAATCTGCCAGTAACAGAAATTGGAACTTATGCCGTGCAATCCGTAACAATTGGACCACAAGCATCAGAGAAAGTATCGAGTATTCAATGGTTTGGAAGGTTCAAAGATTACTATACAGGAGTGTGGGAAAATTATACGTTAACATCTGTAAATTATACAAGCTCAACTAATTTAAGAATAAGTTTTAGTAAGTGATTTTAAAAACTTGATTGTATAAACAAAAAGCCGCTCACTTGAACGGCTCAAATTCTCAATTATTAAAGTAAGGAGTGAGATTTAATTCTGCACTCCGCATTCTGCATTCCACACTTGGTTACACTTCCATAATCTCTTTTTCTTTATGTGCGAGGATATCGTCAATCGATTGAATATATTTATCTGTTAATTTCTGAACTTCCTGCTCTCCACGTTTCCGTTCATCTTCGGGGAGGTGTTCATCTTTCTCAGCTTTTTTTAAATGGTCGTTTCCGTCTCTGCGAATATTTCGGATTGCGATTTTGCCTTCCTCACCGAATTTTTTTACGAGCTTGACCAATTCTTTTCTTCTCTCCTCATTTAAAGGAGGAATTGGGATGCGTAAAACATTTCCATCACTGATTGGATTCAAGCCCAATTCAGATGCAAGAATTGCTTTATCTATGGCTTGGATGGCTGATTTATCCCAAGGTTGAACAAGTATAGTGTGAATATCCCCAACGCTTACATTCGCAGTTTGATTTAGCGGCACAAGCGAACCATAATAATCCACTTTTATTCCATCAAGCAGAGCTGTGGTAGCTTTACCTGTTCTAATTTTCACCAACTCTTGACGTACGACTTCGACGGCTTTTTTCATTTTATCTTCGGTCTCATTTAGAATTTGGTTTTTCATCATAACATACCTCGATAAAATTATAAAATATTTATTTTAGTGATTAACAATAGTTCCGATTTTTTCTCCGAGCAGAAGTTTTTTCAAATTCTCTCGAATGTTCATGTTAAATACTACAATCGGAAGTTTGTTTTCTTGACATAGGGTAATAGCAGTCAGATCCATCACTTTCAAACCTTTTTTCAAAACATCGAGTGAACTGATCTCGGAAAACTTCACGGCTTTTGAGTTTTTTTCAGGATCTGAATCATAAATTCCATCTACACGTGTACCTTTTAAAATTACGTCTGCTCTAATTTCTACGGCACGCAATGCTGCAGCAGTATCAGTAGTAAAATAGGGATGTCCAGTTCCAGCACCAAGAATTATCACTCTTCCTTTTTCAAGATGCCGCATTGCTCGACGTCGAATATATGGCTCAGCAATTTCTTCAATTCTAATTGCAGAAAGCAATCGAGTGTGAATTCCTCGATTTTCAAGAGTTGTTTGAAGCGCGAGTGAATTAATTAACGTAGCAAGCATCCCCATCTGGTCGCCGGTTACTTGATCAAATCCCTGATCTATACCGGAAACTCCGCGGAAAATATTTCCGCCGCCGATTACAATCGCAATATCTACATTAAGTTTTCTCGCTTCTTCAATCTCATCTGCAAGCCGTTGGAGAACATTTGGATCAATACCAAATTTTTTCTCTCCGAGAAGATCTTCGCCGCTGAGTTTCAGAAGGATCCTTTTGTAGATTGCTTTTTGCATTATTTTTTCTCATCCGCAAGATGATATCTGAAGAACTGTGAAATTTTAATATCAGTATCATTTGCTTTGTTAAATTCTTTCAGAAGATCACCAACAACTTTTGAACCATCTTTCACAAATGCCTGTTCAACAAGACAGTTCTCTTGATAGAATTTCTCGAGCTTACCAGTTGCAATTTTCTCAAGAATCTGCTCTGGCTTTCCTTCGTTGCGTGCTTGGGATTTATAAATCTCAAGTTCTTTTTCGAGAACTGATTTATCGACATCTTCTCTTCTTACAACTAACGGTTTCATAGCGGCAACTTGCATTGCGACATCTTTGCCAAGCTGATTGAATTCAGCTGGAATTTCTTTTGAAGATTCATAAGAAATTAAAACGCCAAGTTTTGCACCTGGATGAATATAATCGATCAGCACTCCAGAAGGAATTGTAATTTTTTTAAATCGAGATAATTCAATTTTCTCGCCGATCTTTCCGAGAACTTCGTTAATTAAATCTAAAGCTTTTAATTCGCCAATTTTAGAGTTCAATACTTCTTCAACAGTTGAAAAATTATTCTCGAATACCGAATCAAGAAGCTTTTGTGATAGTGCTAAAAAGTCATCGCTTTTAGCAACGAAATCCGTCTCGCAGTTAAGCTCAAGTATTACGGCGGTCTTTTTATCATCAGATAATTTTGTTACAACTACGCCTTCATTGGCAGTTCTTTCTGCTCGTTTTGCGGCAACAGCTGCACCCTTTTTTCTTAAATAGTCAATGGCTTGTTCAAAATCACCACCGCTTTCTTCCAATGCTTTTTTGCAGTCCATCATACCGGCACCAGTCTTATCACGTAGTTTCTTAACAAGTTCAGCAGTAACAGCCATGAAATTTCTTCTCCTATTCTTTCTCTTTTTCTTTTTCTTTCTTTTCTCTTTCGTCTTGAGCTTGAAGTTCGGCTTTCAAATCTTTCGCTTTTTGTTTTCCTTCGAGAACTTTATCCGCCATAACTTTAATGATTAGCTCAATTGCCTTCACCGAATCATCATTGGAAGGAATTAAATGATCAACTCCTTCGGGATCACAATTCGTATCTACTATAGCAAATACAGGAATTCCAAGACGCTTCGCTTCTTTAATCGCAATGTGCTCTTTTTTAATATCAACAACGAAAAGTGCGCCAGGTAATTTTGTTAGTTCAGAAACACCTTCAAAAACTTTTTGCAGCTTTTCTTTCTCGCGTGAAAGAACTAGTTTTTCTTTTTTCACAAGACGATCAAAAGTTCCGTCGTTTTCCATCTTTTCGATATTCTGCAAACGTTTGATAGATTTTCGGATAGTCACGAAATTCGTTAACATTCCACCGAGCCATCTTTCACTTACCCAATTCATTCCAGAACGCAACGCTTCAGTTCTAATCACATCTTTTGCTTGTTTCTTAGTTCCAACGAAAAGGATCTTCTTCCCTTCCATTGCAACTTTCTCAAGCTCATCAGCAGCTTTAAATAAATATTCTTTTGTTTTGTTTAAATCAATAATATGAATCCCGTTTCTTTCCATAAAAATGTAGGGTTTCATTTTGGGATTCCATCGGCGGGTTAGGTGCCCAAAGTGCGCACCTGATGCTAACAATTCGGTTAAACCAATATTGATCATATATCTCCTTTTTTGTTTTTCTTCTATCCGCTTCAACTCCGATTGAGATCCCGATCGATCGGGACACACTCAATCAGATCCACGAATATGCTTATTAATAAAAATCTTATCTCTTCGAGAATTGGAATCTCTTACGAGCTTTCGGACGGCCGTATTTTTTACGTTCAACCATTCTCGAATCTCGTGTAAGAAATCCACCTTGACGCAGCTTTGGTCGAAACTCTTCATCGACCAATAGCAATGCACGTGCAATTCCGAGTTTGATTGCTCCGACCTGCCCGGCAATTCCACCGCCATGTGCGGCGACTAAGAAATCATATTTTCCCTGAGCTTCAACTGCTTCAACCGGTGCTAAAGCCATTCTTTTATCGACTTCAGTAGGAAGATATTCATCGATAGTTTTATCATTGATAGTCACATTGCCAGAACCGGGTCTAATAGTTACTCGTGCAACAGATGTCTTTCTTCTTCCAACAGCTATTTTATCAGCCATTAAATTCTCCTAAACTAAAATTTTAATACTTCAGGTTTTTGAGCTGCGTGAGGATGCGATTCGCCTGCATAAACTTTCAGCTTTTTGGAAATTCTGGTTCCAAGCCGGTTTTTGGGAATCATACCTTTAATTGCATGCTCTAAAATGTATTCGGGATTTTTCTGCATATAATCGCGGAATGATACAGTCTTCGCTCCGCCTGGATACATCGAATGCCTGAAATATGTTTTTTGTGTTTCTCTTTTTCCTGAAAATCTTACTTTGTCAGCATTAATCACGATAACAAAATCACCGCTGTCTACATGAGGCGTAAAAATTGGTTTATGCTTGCCTCTTAAAATGCGGGCTACGTTCGAAGCAAATCGTCCAACGATCTGATCTTTAGCGTCTACGACATACCATTTCTTATCTATATCGATTTCTCTTGCTGATTTGGTAATTCGTTCCTGTTTCATATTTAAAGTTCTCCAAATGGCATACTTATCTTTGAAATTTTAGCTTGCAAAGTTAAAGAAATATTTCGGAATTGTCAAAAAATGAAGTGCGGAAACATCTTCCTGAACGATGGATTTCTCTATCCCATTATTAGAACGGAGAAAACATAGCCATTTAACTAAATTTATTGTTCAATCTATTTATGACGCATTTAGGTACAAATTCCGATACATCTGCATGAAGCCGGGCGAGTTCGCGTACAATTGTAGAGTTTAGATAAGTATATTTCTCATGCGGCATAAGAAAAACCGTAGTGATTCCATCGGATATCTTTCTGTTCATCAAAGCCATTTGGAACTCATACTCAAAGTCGCTTATTGCACGAAGCCCGCGAATTATCGCGACTGCATTTTTTCGCTTTGCATATTCAACAAGCAATCCATCGAATTCATCCACTTCGACGTGCTTATAATCTGCGACTGCCTCTTTGATCATTTCCATTCGTTCTTCTTTAGTGAAAAGCGGAGCTTTAGAAGCATTCACTAGAACTGAAACTATAATTCTATCGAATAAACTCGCAGCACGTTGGATCACATCAAGATGTCCAAGTGTAATAGGATCGAATGTACCGGGATAAATTACGATTTTTTCCATTTGACTTACTTTCTAAAATTTGAAAAGATAAACAGCATCATCACCAATCAACTTAAAAACTTTTTTCGAAAAATGCTCCTCGTCTTCTTTCAAAGTTTCTTTGCTTCTCTGAATGATCAAAATTCCGTTTTCAACGATGAGTTTTCTTTGCATAATATTGTCATATGTCTTATAAATATCAAAAGTGAAATATGGCGGATCAGCAAAAATTAGATCGAATTTAGCGGATGTTCTATCTGTAAACCTATCTGCCGAATCGTTGATGATTTGAATTTTATCCAGCACCTTCAAATCAGCAGCATTTTCTTTTAAAAGATTAACAACCGGAGTTTGTTTTTCCACGAAAGTGCAATGAGCCGCACCTCTGCTCAGGCATTCAAAACCGACAGCACCTGTTCCTGCATAAATATCGCAGACGCTGATACCTTCAAAATCAAAGTGATTATTTAAAATGTTAAATAGAGTTTCACGGTATCGGTCAGTCGCAGGACGAAGTCCATCAATTTTTGCGGACTTGATTCTTCGGCTTTTGAATTCACCTGAGATAATCCTCATGCTAACTCCGCCTTAGAGCAATTCCAACCGATGGTGCAAAGCAATGAAAGTTTTCATAGGCGGGCGAGTTGATCACTTCCTTGTTAATAATGAATTGCTTGAAGGGATTTATTAATTCAATATCTACCGGGAAACTAGATGTAAGTTCTGTGAACGCTTTCTTTGAAATCTTTTCTGTACTCAGAAAAAATTTCGGAGGTGAATTCTGCGATCTACTTTTTGTTAAATCCAGAAAATGTTTCTGAAAAATATCGACGAGTGTTTCGTCATTGCTTTTCTTTATGTGTCGGTAATTAAAAAATTCCCCTTTGTCGATCACACTAATTTCCACCAATGAATTCTTTTCCGATACAAGAATTGAATGACGATTATTGAAATCCGCGTAATTATATCTGCAGGATGTTTCTGCACAAAAGTGATCAACATCCGTTACACTGATATTAATGTTTAAATCCTCAAAGATGTTTTTGAAGAAGGAGATAAATCTTTTTCTGACAATCAAAACTATTAGCGAATTTGCACTATCATTCGGTGGAGATTTTACTTTATGATAGAACAAATGATAATCTTTTATGTTCTTTTCCCCAATCAGAACTGTAAATTCCCAATGGAGCTGATTCTCTATCTCCTCTGTATTTAAATTTGCATCTATTGGAATTTTAGTGATGAACGAAATTGCGGAATCCAAACAGAGATTAGCTTTGAGCCCGACGAATTTTCCGGACTCTGCCTGCTTTTGAATCGAGTTATAAATTTTTAATCTGTTTTCTTGGCTTAAGAGATCGGAATAGTCGAGCGGAGAATTGAATTGAAATTTATCAAGGTTTTTAAGTTCGATTCGTCCATCGTCTTTTTCGCACAAAATTACCCAGTAGAGATTTTCTTTTGAAATTGAAAATCCCACTGAGTAAATTTTTTCATCCATTAAACTTTTATTTTATTGTCCCCAGGATGGAACATTGATCTTGAGATCGTTCTTTAAATCTCCAACAGTACCATAACCATCCGGACATTCAAGATAATAGCGGTTGCCCATAGTGGTTTTTGTATCAACGCGCAGGAATTTCCCTCTTTGATTTACCACAGTATCGCTCGTTGTAGTTGTGTCTATTTGAAGAATGTAGCGTGAATTACTCTTCGGTGAGAACATTAAAGAATCCAATACAAAAGTACCGGATTTTAACTTCTTAAATATTGAATCTTTTTTTGCACTGATAATTGTGTCTGTGTTGATAAAATTAAACAGCGAATCAAAACTATCCGTGAACTTACTGAACTTGTTTCGATAAAGAACTTCTGCCTCTTTAATATTTGTCATTCGAAGTCTTGATTCTTCTCTGAAATACTTTTCTTGCTCAATTACTTCCTGCGGGTCAAGTATCGCAACGCGAATTAATAAGTAAACTAAGCCTGCAGCAACTAATAATAAAATTACGTGGATGTATGTCGGTTCTTTCCGCGAGGTCATCTTTCCTCCAAGGATCTTTTATTTTAAGGTTATAAATTCTTTCAAAGCTTCAAATTTCTTTTGCCCGATACCTTTCACATTCATTAAGTCATCCTTTGATTTAAATCTCTTTACGTTTGTTCTATATTCAATAATTCTATCAGCAGTCTTTTCGCCGATACCGGGTAATTTAGTCAAATCACTTTTTGAAGCAGTATTGATGTTTATGCTTCCTGGTTTTAATTCATCCTTTTTGCTTTTTTGTTCGACCTTGAAGTACATGCTTCGCAGCGAATCGGATGAATAAACATTTATTTTTTGAACAGAATCTGCACGAAAAATTTCAGTAAATATACTATCTATATTTGTTTTTTCAAATTGATTGTTTTTTGAAGCCTGCCAAGAGTTAAAAAGATTTACGCCAATTCCTACACCTCCCAATCCAAGAATCACTGAAAGAACTCTGATCTCGTTCTTTGTTAAATAGTTTTTTGGTGAAAGATCTTTTAAACTAAACATATCAGATTATATTTTATTAATTATCAAGTATTTCAATTATTGGCGAATGTTTTACACCACTTCGTGCCTTGGTGTCTTCGTGTCTATAAAATCTTCTTAAAGCAAACTTATAATTTTATTCGCAACGGCGCGAAAACTCAAAGTCTAAACGACTAATCTTAATTCCATACATCTTTGATGTGTTCAAAAATCGATTTGGTTTTTTTGCTTCTCTCTTTTGGTGAGAAATTCGGGCTTACCATCATCGATTTAACCATTTCCTTTTCTTTTGGACTGAGTTTATCTGGTATGAAGACATTCACATAGATTAATTGATCGCCGGTTTTGTAACCGTTCAAATTTGGAAATCCTTTATTTTTCATCCGCAGAATTTTTCCGGGACTAATTCCTGCATCAATCTTAATTTTTGCACGACCATTTAAAGTTGGCACTTCGACTTCGCCGCCAAGTATTGCTTCCGGAATTGATAAGTACAACTCATAAATAATATCATCTCCGTTGCGTGTAAAAACTTCATGCGACTTCTCTTCTATGACAACAACTATATCGCCAGCGGGCCCATTTCTCTTGCCGACATTGCCCTCACCTCTCAGTGTAAGATAATTTCCATTCGAGACGCCTGCAGGAATATTCACTGATATTGTTGATTCTTCTGCTAATCTGCCGTCACCTTTGCAAGTCAAACATGGCGTTTTGACAACTTTTCCTTCGCCGCTGCAATTGCTGCAAGTCGCAATATTTACAAATTGTCCAAACACTGAGCGGGAAACTTGCCGAACTTCTCCCGATCCATTGCATGCAGAACATGTTTCAAGTGAGCTTCCTTTATCTGCGCCTGTTCCATTGCATTCGCCGCATTTTTTATGACGCTTGATTTTGATTTTTTTAGAAACGCCGGCAGCAATTTCTTCATAAGTTAATTTTAAATTTACCCGCAAATCGCTTCCGGGCTGACCTGTGCTGCCTCTTCTTCTGGAACGAGTTGAAGTGCTGCCGCCAAAGAAGTCGTCAAAAATTCCACCACCGAATCCAGAACCTGAAAATATATCCCTGAATGAATTGAAGATATCATTAATGTCTGTGTATTCACGGAAGTCAGTTCCCTTCATTCCCGCGTGACCGAATTGATCAAATCTTCTGCGTTTTTCAGGATCGCTTAGCACTTCGTAAGCTTCCGCGGCTTCTTTAAATTTTTCTTCAGCATCTTTGTTGCCTGGATTACGATCAGGATGGTACTGCATCGCAAGCTTGCGGTACGCTTTTTTTATTTCATCACCGGATGCATTTTTTGAAACACCAAGTATCTCGTAATAATCACGTTTAGTCATTTATTCTTTTTCTTTCTCATTTCTGTTTTCACTTGAATCATTTTTGCTTTCATCGATTTGCTCTTCATCCGATGAAACAATTACTTTCGTGTGACGAATGACTTTATCTTTGAGCATGTATCCTTTTTCAACTTCTTCAATCACGGTATGTGGAGGAACTCCCTCTTTCGGAACTTGAAGCAAAGCTTCGTGCAGATGAAAATCGAATGGCTTGTTCAAAGCTTCAATATGTCTTAGTCCGTAATTCAACAGAATTTTTTGAAATTTATCTCGGATTAATTTTATTCCTTCAAGCACGTTGTTTTGATTCGTCTCTCCATTTGTGAAATTGAGAGATCTTTCAAAATCATCTAGAATGGTTAAAAGATCTTTGATTAGATTTTCATTTGCATATTTGAAAAAGTTTATTTGCTCGTTCTCAATTCTTCTTTTGTAATTTTCAAATTCAGCAACCTTTCTGAGAAATTTGTCTTTCAATTCTTTGTTCTCAGCTTCCAGTCTTTGGATTTCCGTTTCAACTGAAGGTTTTTCGGCTGCTGCTTCCTTTTCATCTCCATTCAATTTATCACTAACTTGTTCATCAGCCAATTGTTCATCTTTTGTGCTTGAATTTGATTGTTCATTTTTTTCTACGGTCAATTTTTTCTCCATCTTTTTCGATTTGAATTTCATTTAGTCTTGTAATTTTTTACTTAAAACTTCTGTTAACATTTTGGACATATAACCAACAATTGCTATCATCCTCGAATAGTTCATTCTTCGTGGTCCGATCATTCCTAAAACTCCACCTGCATCGCCAGATTTATATGAAGCCGTTATCAGACTGTAATCGTTCAATTTATCATAAACATTCTCGGCGCCAATTGAGACCATAATCTCGTCATCACTCATTTCTTTAGCACGATCCAAGATGTGCAGAATTATCTCTTTGTCTTCCATGAGCTCGATTATGCCTTGAATATTTTCAGCACTCTTAAATTCCGGTGATTTGAAAATGTTTCCCATTCCGGAAATATGAACTTTGTCAGTTTCCTTTTCTTCCGAAAAAATCTTTTCAACCGAATTGAGGAAAAGTCTCACAACACCGGATTTTTCGTTTTTCAGATCCTCGAATCTTTCTACAAAAGTCTTCTTGATCTCCAAGAGAGTCAAGCCGGCAATTCTTTCATTGATTATACTTTGAGCCTGTTCAAGTTTTCGAGATTCAAGCTCAATAGAAAATTCTAAGCTGATTGTTCGGATAATTCCGCTTTTCAATGAAAGGATTACCATAAGTACATTGTGCGGAAGCTTTACTAATTGAATCTTCTCAAGGACTGATTTATTAATGCTTGGATACGAAACCATTGCAAGCTGCGACGAAATTCTTCCTAAAATATTAGATGCAGTTTTCAGGATTTCGTCGTCGGGTTCAGAATCTAATGCAATTCCTTTATCAATTGATTTCCTCTCATGTGCAGTTAAATGCGGAGTGTCCATCAAAAGGTCGACATAGAATCTGTATCCTTTGTCCGTCGGAACGCGACCGGCCGAAGTGTGCGGATGATAGATCAATCCCATTGATTCAAGGTCAGACATTACATTTCGAATAGTTGCGGGACTTAGTCCCAGTTCGAATTTCTTGCTGATCACTCGTGAACCTACAGGATTGGCAGTCAGAACAAAATTCTGAACCACACACCTAAGAATATTTTTTTCTCTTTCGGATAATTCCAATTTCTTTTCTGAAAATTCTTGTTTTGGCTTGTAAAATTACAGGAATGATTTAGAAGATTCAATAACTGAAATGAGTAGCCAAATAGTGAATTTCAAAGCCGATTATTGATTTAATTAAGTGGTTTGAGCTTTAGGGAGAAACGATGTTGGCAATTCCCCTACTCCGTGTTCCTCCGTGCCTTCTCTGTGAGTCTCAGTGAAAGAAAAAAAATTCACCACAGAGAACCACAAAGCTGCACAGAGGAAGTTATTGTGTAGTTACAATTTATATAATACCTAATTGGATATTGGTCTGCAGTTTTTCCATTTCAAAATACTGATGTATCCAGCACACTTCGTTTGACTTAAAAACCTTTCAAGCTTTTCCTTATTGATTTTACTATTTTGCATCTGAGAGACTCCTTTTGTTTGTTTTTTTTATTTTTTAATAATTTAATTTGGGGGCTCTCCTTTTAATTTTCAACTAAGTTTTAATATACACCAAGAATTGAATTAGCCAAGTTTATCGATAAGCTTACGTTAAAGCAAAGATTCGAGAAATTGCAGAACGCACTTGAAAAAATTCCCTTAACGTTTAACGAAATTACCCAAGAGGTTGACGCAGTTAGGGAAAAAATGGTTGGATAGAACTAGGCAAATAGAAAAATAAAATTGGAGTACCTACTCCTCTCAGTGCCCCTCCGTGCCTTCTCTGTGATTCACTGTGAAAGAAAATAATTTCACCACAGAGACCACAAAGTTGCACAGAGTAATTACAAGCTTGTACGCAGTTCTGCTTCTTTTTTTTGTGATGACTCCAGCTAAACTGTAAATTTTAAAAACCGTGAAAAAACACATTTTTTACTTGACATAAGACTTTTTATTGCACAAATTCACACAGTAACATTAAGAGAAAATGAACCCATATAAATTAAATAGTCGGCTGCTATTTATTGATTCTCATTTAAAAATTTTTAGGGCGAATATTTACTTACTTACTTACTTACTTACTTACTTACTTACTATATTATATATACACCCGTTGTTGGAGCGGCTTCGTTCTCAGACGGAAGAACCTATTCGCACTCCTTAGTTTCACAAATAAAAGCGGAGGTTTGGGCTTGTCGCTCATCTATCGAAAATATTGATGAGAATACGACAGGATTTACATAAGGAAAATTGAGATGATTGGACACACAAAGATAGTATCAAACTTCAATTTAGAAACTAAAGGAGTAAAAGATGAAAAAAAGTAAGCTTTCTTTTAATATCGACAAGTTACATTTAATAATGTTTTTGAGTGTTACATTACTTTCTATCTTTACTTGTTCAAATCTTACATATGCCCAACTTTTTGATAAGTTAGATTATGAACTGGGCGAAGAACATTTCAAAGAGTCTGTTAAAATTCCTGCATTTGGCCCAAATGGTATTGTAAGAGCATTAGTTGTCTTCTGTAAATTTTCTGATGACACATTTGATTTATCTCCTTTTACCGACCTTTGGCCTTCTTCCCAAAATACTCTTCCCTCATGGACGAGCAGCATCATTGCCCCTGCTTTGTGGTTAAATTATCCTCATCCAAGTATAAGCGGTTATTTTCGAGATATGTCCGGTGGCAGGTTTGATGTAATTGGAGATGTCTACCCAGAACTCTATATACCTGAACATGAGCAAAGTCACTACTGGATTGATAATGGTCGTCATCTCGGATACTTAGTTGAAGAAATATTAACAAATATAGACCCATGGGTATGCTTCGATGATTATGATAATTGGGACCCGAATGACTACAATTGTAATGGGATAAAAAATGAACCTGACGGTGTAGTTGATATGATAATGATATGTTTTCGTTTTGCTAATACCTTAGAATTGGATTGGAAATTAAAAGACATCAACGCAATTAGTGGCTATCAGGGAATCTCTGGACTTACTGGAACAAGAGAAAGATTTGGAAACGGACTAACAACATTAACACTTGATAATGTTACTATAAGCGCAAGTGTATTAACATCAGGTACATTTCAAAATGGTGTAACTGATTTACATGGTGGATTACCTGTTCTTGTTCATGAAATTGGGCATTATCTCTTTGGACCCACACATTACAAATTTGGTAATTTTAGTTTAATGGACGGTAATACTGCGGGCCCTATGCATGCTTTTGAACGAATTAAATTGGGTTGGGCTGTTATAGATTCGATTATCTCAAACCAATCAAACGTTCCAATCTCAGATGGAATTACATCGGGTAAAGTAATAAAAGTACCTGTCGTTACCCCAGGTTATTCATTTTACAAGGATCATTTCTTAATCGAAAATAGAAAACCAATATCTTATTACTTAAGTAGTTGGTTGAAGTATAATGACGGTCCACTCAGAAATCCTGGTAACGGATTATTAATATCAAGATCTACCCGAATAACTGGTGGTCCTTCTCATATAGAGTGTGCCGACGGTAAATGGAATTGGGAAAAGACTTGGCATACTTGGTTTGATTGTTTACTTCCGGATGGCACAACTACTACAGATTCAGGTTGGATATATAATTTTCCATTTAATAAAATATCAATGAATGGAATCTTTGGTGAAAATGAAATGAATTTGCGAGATAAAAAGTCTTCATATTTTTCTTGTAATATTACAGCTAATCATAATGACTATTTGGGAGATGAACATGATTTTTTCAATATAGGTTTAAATCGAGTTTTTTCTCCTTGGAGCAATCCAATCACTAGAAGAAACTCACAAAGTATACTTGACACAAATAACATTTGTATAGAAATAATTAAAGATACTCTAAATATCTTTTATGTAAACTTCTATACTTCGAATCCTGAACTTGCCGCTCCATCAAAGCCACAAAATTTAATAATATCTTGCAGTGTAGATAATAATCCAATTCTAAAATGGTATAGGAATTCCGAGCCTGATATTACGAACTATAAAATATACAAGAGAAACTCGAGTGAATCAGGCTTCCAGTATTACGCAACAACCACAGATACGTTCTTCATAGATGTAGCCGAACGATGTGTTACAGGTCCGCCAATTCCCAATGAGCGTAACATTTATTACAAAGTCACAGCAAATGATAATCAATCTAAAGAGTCAGTACCATCTGATTCCGTATCTACAAGAGTCAGGGGTTTACCGATTGAAAAATCAGTTAGCGAAAATAATTTAATAGAAAATTATCTGGGACAGAATCATCCCAATCCTTTTAATAGTAAAACTAAGATAAGTTTCTCAGTAAATGAAATTACTAAAATTAAATTGAAAATATTTGATATATTAGGTCGAGAAGTAATTACCTTGATGGATGAAGTTAAACAAAAAGGCAGTTATGAAATCATTTGGGATGCAACAAATAATCCAAGTGGAATTTACTTCTATCAAATTACTTCAAGAAAATATACCGAAGCAAAAAAAATGATTTTATTAAGGTAATTAAGGAGGTTCAGAAAATGAAAAAAATGACTTTAATCTTTTTGATTCTACCTTTACTAAATGCACAAAGCCAGTCGATACTTGTAAAAAAATTAACTAATCTTCCACTTAATTGTGTTCGTCCTTCGATAGCGGCAAGCATAACAGCAGACCGATCAATTTTGATCTTTGAAGAAAAAAATGATACAACATCAAACATTTGTATTCTAAACTATGATACTCATAGAGACAGTTTCATGAATCGAATAAAAATTACAAATAATAATTTCAATAACAAAAATACGAGTGGCAAGTTTTTACAAATGGCTGGTTTTTATATTATTTGGGAGTCAGATGAATCCGGTAATGCGGATATTGCTTATAGTTCAGGATTTGATACTTTTTGGAATCCACGGGAATATTTAGTTAACTCGAGTGATAACGAAGAAGAAGCAAGTGAAATATCTCATTCGTTCGAAAACTATGACGAAATCAACTTAACATATAAAAAAAACAATACTGTCTTTCACTTGTTATTTAATGGCGTCGATAAGCTTGTAAATGTAATTTTTCAAGCATCAGACAGTGTAAAATATCATAGTCCGACTGGATCGGTTTATTTAGTAGAAGGGAAAATATCAGGTTATATGTTTGCAGTACGAGACGAATTAGGTAAACCTCCTAAAATTGTTCATAAATCTAAATCCTTTGGAGATAGTTTATGGAGTATGGAAAAAACAACTTTTGATAGTGGGTATTGTAGTAATCCAAAATTTTATCAATACTACTTGACCTTCGAAAGTATTATCAATGAAAAGAAGCAAGTTTATTACTTCACAAAACCGAATGATTTTGGAAAAAATTATCTGGCAAGGAGAATAAACCAAGATGATTTTATCGAAACTTCGGATGTTAATATGCATTTTTCTATTGGATCAGCGAACAAACTTTATGATACAAATAGTATTTCATTTCGTCATACTTATAAACTAAAACGAGGCGACTCAAATTTTGTTTATGTAGTTGGCGGTACACTCGGTAATTTGAAAGATTCTTTGATTTATGTAAAATATCCATACTCGAAGCCAACAGTTGGTGTAGTTGAATATCAAAATGGATTTTACAAATTAATCACCTACACTGTTTGGGAAGATAGTTCAGATGGTAAGTTAGCACTCTTTGGCGTTCGAAGAGAAGACCATTACGGAACTATTGGAGTTGACGACGGTAATTTAACTAAACCGTATGATTTCAAGCTATTTCAAAACTATCCAAATCCATTCAATCCAAAAACTATAATCAAATACTCGATTGTTAATGGACAATGGAGAATGTACAATGTACAATTAAAAGTTTATGATTTACTTGGCAGAGAGATCGCAATGCTCGTCAATGAGGCTAAGGAACCCGGCGAATACGAAATTGAGTTCAATGCAAGTAAATATGGTTTGAGTTCTGGAGTATATTTTTATCAACTTACTGCTGGCTCATTTACTACGACTAAGAAGTTGATTTATTTACAATAGTGTTAAGAAACAGGCAGGATCCGAGGAGCTATCTGTAAGAAATTGAGAGGGTAAACAAATCTTTTAATCATTTTCCAGATGAGGTTTATTGATTGGTACTCAGAATATTTTTTCCCTCTCTGTGTTTCTCCGTGCCTCCTCTGTGAAAAAAAATTCACCACAGAGTTACACAGAGAACCACAAAGCTGTACAGAGAAATTGAAAGTTTGTTCGCAGTTCTGATTCTTTTATGATGACTGCAGCAAAACTGTAAATTTTAAAACCGTGAATAATCGCATTTTTTACTCGACAAGATAAATGATTTTATGCAAATTCACACAGAAGCAAGACGGGAAAATGAACCCATATAAACTAAATAGTCGGTTGCTATTTTATGTTTCTCGTTTAAAAATTTTTAGGGCGAATATTTACTTACTTACTTACTTACTTACTTACATTATTATATATATACCCTCTGTTGGAGTTCAGTTCCAGACAGAAGAAAAGTTTCGCACTCCTTAGTTTCACAAATAAAAGCGGAGGTTTGGGCTTGTCTCTCATCTATTGATAATATTGATGAGAATACGACAGGATTCATATAAGGAAAATTGAAATGATTAGGCACACTAAAATCGTCCTAAACTCAAATTCTTTTACTTAGTTAAAGAAATTCATAATTATTAAATAAACAGTGAGTACATTTTTATCAATTATAAGGAGATATAAAATGAAAGAAGTGTTAAAAATAATCCTTTTCTTAATTGTCTTTATTGGGTTTATTAGCTGCAAAAAAGAGTCCCCTGTTGAAACAGATTCTAATCTTCCAA